>NZ_JBEXEA010000015.1:0-263271 GCF_040606035.1 Streptomyces sp. NPDC005483 | reverse complement strand
CCCCGCGGGGGGTCCTGGGCGCGGGGGGGGGGGGGGGGGGGGGGGGGGGGGGGGGGCGCCCCCCCCCCCCCCCCCCCCCCCCCGGTCTCTCACCTGAGGGATGCTCAGGAGAACCTCTGGGGACCTATGAGTTGACCTGCGCGGTCACGAGGCTGGAGAAGGTGGTCAGCCGGGTGTAGACACCCGGGTAACCGGCCTCCGCACAGCCCTCTCCCCAAGAAGTGATCCCTGCCAGGACGCCCCCGATGAGCAGGGGACCGCCGCTGTCGCCCTGGCAGGTGTCTACGCCGCCGGATGTGTATCCGGCGCAAACCATGTCGCTCGCGACGAAGTCGGAGCCGTAGGAACTGGCACAGCTGGAGTTGGACACGATCGGCACGGTCGCGGTCCGCAGCTGGTTGGAGGAGCTGCCGCTCTCCGAGGTGGTGCCCCAGCCGACGATGCGGGCCGTGGTGCCGGCCGCGTACACGCTGGTCTGGGAGGAGGAGACGTACGACGCCGTCGTGTACGGCATCGAGGTCGACAGGGTCAGCACGGCCACGTCGTCGCCGTTGGTGGCGTCCGTGTAGCCCGGGTTGATCCAGATCTTGCTGACCTTGCTGACCGTGCCGTTGGTGCCGTTGAGGTAGGTGCGGCCGCCGACGACTCTCACGCTGCTGGTGGTCTCGCCGACCATGCAGTGGGCCGCGGTGACGACCTTGGTCGCGGAGACCAGGGTGCCGCCGCAGAACTGGTTCTGCGAGGCGTCCGTGATCTGCATCATGAACGGGTACGAGGTCGTGGTCGTCGTCGTACCGCCGACGATGGGCTGGGGAGCGGCGACGGCGGTGGGGGCGCCGAGCAACGCGGTGGCGACGGCAGCGGAGGCCGCCAGGGCCACCGCGCCGGCCTTCTTCGCACGGGTGAGACCGAACATCGGTGAGTCTCCTCAGGGTTGCCGGTGGGGGGTCGCGCGGGTGTGGGGGTTGGTACACGGGGGTCGCGGGACCGACCCCCGTATGCCCGGGCGAGCGGCATGTTCATAAGCTAGAACGCGGAAGTTCCCCTCCCCAATGAGGGAACCCCCTAAGGGAGTTGGGCAGGGAAAACCCTCGGTCGGCCCGGTGGGAAGCTGTTCTGACGGATCCTCGGCTACGGTCGGCGGCCCGCCGCCAGACGGACGATGTCCACGCGGGAGCGGATGCCGAGTTTGCGGTACACCCGGGTGAGCGTCGCCTCGACCGTCTTCACGCTGATGAACAGCCGCGCGGCTATCTCCCGGTTGGTGGCGCCCTCCATCACGAGCGCGGCCACCTGACGCTCCATCGAGGCGAGCCCTTCGAGGATGTCCGGTCCGTTCGTCGCCATGGTGGGCGCGGGCTCCGGATCCGCCGGCCGGGCCAGCGCGGCCGCCTCCACCTGGCGCAGCCACGGCAGCGCCCGGCAGCGCCTGAACAGCCGGGCCGCCTCGTCGTACGACGTCGGACCGGGCCGTCGGGTGCGCAACTGGGCCAGGACGAAGGCGGTTCGGGCCTCCTCGAGGCCGTAGCCCAGCTTGGCGAGACGATCCTGCACCGACGTCAACTGGACCAGCGCCGCCTCGTGTTCGCCGCGCGCCGCCCGCACCAGTGCCTCGGCCCGGTCCAGTACGGCGAGCACGCTCTCGCGGCCGAGCCGGAGCGCGTTCACCCGCGTCACGTCGACGACGTCCTGCGCCTCGCCGGTCTCCCCGGTGCGTACGAGGGCCTCGGCGAGGTCGCCCTGCCAGCGGCCGCGCGCCGGGTCCGTGATGCCGAGCCCGTGTTCCAGCTCGCGCACCCGGCGCAGCGAACGGACCGCGCCCTGCGCGTCCCCGGCGACGAGCTGCGCGTACCCGAGGGCGGCCAGGCCCCGGGACTCGTACATCTGGTCGCCGTTCTCCTCGGCGTGGTCGACCGCCTCCCGGGCCAGTTCGAGGGCCCGCTCGACCTGGCCGCCCGAGGCCTCGGCGAGGGAGGCGAGCACGGCCGAGGCCACCTCGCCGATCCCGGTGTCCCGGGCCATCATCAGGCTCTCCCGGGCCAGGTCGAGCGCCCGCCCGCAGTGCCCGGAGCGCAGTTCGGTCTCGGCGACCCCGCGCAGGAAGTGCACCTCGCTCTCGACCGACCCGCGCCTGCGCACCTCGCGCAGCAGCGCGGTGACCGTGGCGCGGGCCTCGGGCAGCTGGTCGCTCATGATCAGCCAGCGGAAGCGGGAGTAGCCGGCGCCGTTGTGATGGATGGCCACCCGGGGGTCCTGGGGTTCCTTCAGAGCGCGCTTGATGGTCGCGGGGGCGTCCGGGTGGCCCATCAGGGTCTCGATCTGGGCCTGGAAGGCCAGCGCCATCAGCTCGTTGTACCGGTCGCCGCCCTGCGCGGCCAGCGCCGCCGAGTGGGCGGCCTCCTCGCGGGCCTCGTCGAAGTCGCCCTCGACGAGCAGGGCCCGCCAGGCCAGCTGGTAGCGGATCAGGGCGAGCAGTTCGGGGTCGTCGCCCGCGTCGGCCAGGGCCTGCGGGAAGACCGCGTCGACCTCCGTCATGGCGTGGCCCGCGGTGTCGATCACGATGATCCAGGCCCGCACCCGGTCCGCGGGCACGGTGGCCCGGGTGAGCACGTCCCGGGCGATGTCCCGGGCGAGGTCCAGCTCACCGGCGGTGATCGCGTCCTCGGCCGCCGTCAGCCGGCGTACGTCGGGCGCGGGCACGCTGTCGGCCGGGGTGTGCCGGGCCGACAGCAGTCCGAGGGAGGCGGCCATCGATGGCGCGCCCCGGTCCCGGGCCAGGGCCGCGGCCTCGGCGAGCCGGGCGGCCACCTCCGGGTCGGTGCCGGTGGTCGCGAGGGCCAGGTGGCGGGCCCGCTCGATCGGGTCGGAGGCGGCCGTGGACAGCGCCCGGTGGGCGTCCCGCCGTTCCTGCGCGGGTGCCTCCGCGTACAGCGCGGCCGAGATCAGCGGATGCGCGAACCGTACGGCGGGCCCCTCGGCCTCCGTCGCGAGCAGGCCCAGCGCGGCCGCCTGGGCCATCTCGGCCTCGGCGTCCCCGCGGCCGGCCGCGTGCAGCAGGGCCGGGGTGGGACGGGCACCCGCGCTCGCCACCAGGAGGGTGCGCCGGGCCTCCTCGGACAGCATCTGCAGACGGCTGAGCACCAGGGCCCGCAGTGAGGTGGGCACCGGGAGCGGCTCACCGGGCCGGGGCGGGGTGGGGTTCTCGGAGAGCGCCCGGCCGAGTTCCAGGGCGTAGAAGGGGTTGCCGCCGCTGGTGCGGTGGATGTCCCGGACGGTGGAGCGCTGCAGGCCGGTGTAGCCGCGGTGGTCGAGCAGCGCGGCCACCTGGGCGCGGGTGAGCGGGTTGAAGCGGACGGCGAGAGCGTCCGGCGGCAACGCGCGTAGATGGCGGTCGTACTCGGGACCGTCGGTCCGGACCGCGCACAGCATCCGGACGGGGATGTCGCCGAGCCGGCGGGCGGCGAAGCCGAGCAGTTCCAGGCTCGCGGGATCCAGCCACTGCACGTCGTCCGCGACGACCAGGACCGGTCCCTCGGCGGCGAGGGCGCGCAGCGCCGACAGCACCGCCAGGCGCAGGGCGAGGCCGTCGCGCTGGAGGGTGGACTCGCCGCGTCCGGTCAGGGCCGACTCCAGCGCGGTGCGCTGGGCGGCGGGCAGTTTGTCGGAGATGTCGTCGAGGACCAGGCCGAAGAGGTCGGCCAGGGCGAGGAAGGGGAGGTGGGATTCCGACTCGGTGGCCGAGCAGCGCAACACGGTGTGGGCCGCTTCACCGTATTCCGCGGCCAGGGCCCGCAGCACGGTCGACTTTCCTATTCCGGCGGGGCCGTGCAGCAGCACGCTGCCGCCGCGGGCCAGTTGCTCACGGGCCTGGCCGAACAGTTCGTCCCGGCCGATGACCAGGTCGGGGCGGCATCTCGCAGGCTCCTGGAAGTCGCGTGGCACGGTCACCGCTCCCCTCCCTGTGTCGTGTCCTGGCCAATATTAGGCAAGGTGCTTCGAAATTCGGCGAGAAGATGCGGTGAGGGAAATAACAACCGTTCCGCATGGAGAAATTCAAAGCGCCCGTGAATGAATGAGATGTCTACGAATGTTACGGGAGCGGCCGGGATGTCACGGGAGCAGTCCTGCCCGGCGTGCGGCGACCACCGCCTCGCCACGCGTCCCGGCCCCGAGCCTGCGCATGGCCGACCGCAGGTACGCCTTGACCGTCTCGGCGCTCACGCCCAGCCGGTCCGCCGCCACCGCGTTCGTCGCCCCGGCCGCCACGCAGGACAGGACATCCAGTTCACGAGGCGCCAGCGCGACCCCCTTCGCGGGCACGGGCTCCGTGGTCAGCAGCGCGCAGGCGTCGAGCAGCTCGGCCCGCAGCGCGGGGTCGCCGATCCGCGGGGCCAGCGCCCGCAGCGCCGTGTGCGCCTCCCGGACCTGCTCCCACGCCGAGGCGTCACCGTGACCGGGCTCGGCCCGCGCCGCCGCCAGCACCTCCCGCGCCTCGTCGCCGACGACCAGGGCCTGCTCCACGTCCCGTGCCGCGTCCACCGCCGCCGTCAGGGTGCGGTCACCCAGAGGGCGGGCGTCGCGCAGGGCGCCGTACAGCACGCCCCGCACCCGGCGCCGTACGACCACGGGCACGGCCAGCACCGAGCGCAGTCCCTCCGCGGCGACCGCGGCGTCGTACTCATGGCTGATCTGCCGGGACAGGGTGTAGTCCGCCACGGCGCAGGGGCGGGCCAGCGCGACGGTCCTGCCGCCGAGGCCGTTGCCCGAGGTCACCGCGAGGGCCAGGAGCGAGGTGGTGGCCGTACCGCTCAGTTCGCTGATCCGGATCTGCGGGCGCCCTGACTCGACCAGTCCGCCGAAGGCGACCGGAAGGCCCGTGGTGCGCCGCAGCCGCGCGAGCGCACGCCGGATCTCCACCGCGCCGACCGCGTCCACTGTCACCTGTTCGTCCCCTCACCGCGGCACACACCCCCGTTCGGGGGTAGTGAGACCTGCATCACGGATTACACGATGGCAGAGAGCCGCCCGGCAATGGTCCGGTACGAGGAGGACGCAAGATGACGGCTACGGAGGACTTCCGCGGGGCGCGGGACTTCCTGCTCCAGCACCGCGAGGACTACGCCACGGCGTACGAGGGCTTCACCTGGCCCCGCCCGCGACACTTCAACTGGGCGCTCGACTGGTTCGACGTCATCGCGCGGGGCAACGACCGCATCGCCCTGCACATCGTCGAGGAGGACGGCAGCGAGGTCCGGCTGTCCTTCGCCGAGATGGCCGAACGCTCCGACCGGGTCGCGAACCTGCTGCGCGAGCGCGGGGTGGAGGCCGAGGACCGGATCCTCGTCATGCTGGGCAACCAGGCCGAGCTGTGGGAGACGGCCCTCGCGGCCATGAAGCTGCGCGCCGTCGTCATCCCGGCGACCCCGCTGCTCGGCCCCGCCGACCTGCGCGACCGCGTCGAGCGCGGCCGGGTGCGGCACGTCCTGGTGCGCGCCGAGGACGCCGCCAAGTTCGACGAGGTGCCCGGCGACTACACCCGCATCGCGGTCGGCGGCGTCCCGGAGGGCTGGCAGCCGTACGAGGACGCGTACGTCGCCTCCGCGGAGTTCCTGCCCGACGGGCCGACCCTCGCCGACGACCCGCTGATGCTGTACTTCACCTCCGGGACGACGGCCCGCCCCAAGCTCGTCGAGCACACCCACACCTCGTACCCGATCGGCCACCTGGCGACCATGTTCTGGATCGGGCTGACCCCCGGTGACGTGCACCTGAACATCTCCTCGCCCGGCTGGGCCAAGCACGCCTGGTCCAACCTGTTCGCGCCGTGGAACGCGGAGGCGACCGTCTTCATCCACAACTACACGCGCTTCGACGCGGGCCGCCTGATGTCCGAGATGGACCGGGCCGGGGTCACGACCTTCTGCGCCCCGCCGACCGTGTGGCGCATGCTCATCCAGGCCGACCTGACCCAGCTGCGCACCCCGCCCCGGGAGGTGGTCGCGGCCGGTGAGCCCCTGAACCCCGAGGTCATCGAGCAGGTCCGGCGGGCCTGGGGCATCACCATCCGGGACGGCTTCGGCCAGACCGAGACGGCCGTCCAGGTCTCCAACAGCCCCGGGCAGGTCCTGAAGACCGGCTCCATGGGCCGCCCGAGCCCCGGCTACAAGGTGGAGCTCCTCGACCCGGTGTCCGGCGCGCCCGGCGCGGCCGAGGGGGAGATCGCACTGGACCTCTCGGCCCGGCCGGTGGGCCTGATGACCGGCTACCACGGCGACCCGGACCGTACGGCGGAGGCGATGGCGGGCGGCTACTACCGGACGGGAGATGTCGCCTCGCGGGACGCGGACGGCTACCTGACCTACATCGGCCGCAGCGACGACGTCTTCAAGGCCTCCGACTACAAGATCAGCCCCTTCGAGCTGGAGAGCGCGCTCCTCGAACACGAGGCGGTGGCCGAGGCGGCCGTCGTGCCCGCGCCGGACGAGCTGCGGCTCGCGGTCCCGAAGGCGTACGTCGTGCTCGCGGAGGGCTGGGAGCCCGGCCCCGACACGGCCAAGGTGCTGTTCGAGCACTCCCGGGAGGCACTGGCGCCGTACAAGCGGATCAGGAGGCTGGAGTTCGCGGAACTGCCCAAGACGGTGTCCGGCAAGATCCGGCGCATCGAACTGCGTGAGGCGACGGCGGCGGGGTCGGACGCCGAGTACCGCGAGGAGGACTTCCGATGAACTCGTACACGCACGGGGTGGGCACGACGGAGCTGCTCGGCGACACCATCGGCGCCAACCTGGACCGGGCCGTGGCCACCTGGCCGGAGCGCGAGGCGCTCGTCGACGTGCCGTCCGGACGGCGTTGGACCTACACGCAATTCGGCGCCGAGGTCGACGAGTTGGCGTCCGCGCTGCTCGCCTCCGGGGTGGTCAAGGGCGACCGGGTGGGGATCTGGGCGATCAACTGCCCCGAGTGGGTGCTCGTCCAGTACGCCACCGCCCGCATCGGCGCGATCATGGTGAACATCAACCCGGCCTACCGCACGCACGAGGTCGAGTACGTCCTGGGCCAGGCGGGGATCTCCCTCCTCTTCGCCTCGCTCAGCCACAAGAGCAGCGACTACCGGGCGATGGTCGACGAAGTGCGGGGCAGATGCCGGGAGTTGCGGGAGGTCGTCTACATCGGGGACCCGAGCTGGGGGGAGTTGCTGGGAAGGGCGGTACCGGACACGGCGTACCCGGACCTGTCCTGCGACGACCCGATCAACATCCAGTACACCTCGGGCACGACGGGCTTCCCCAAGGGGGCGACCCTCTCCCACCACAACATCCTCAACAACGGTTACTTCGTCGGCGAGTTGATCTCCTACAGCGAGCAGGACCGGGTCTGCATCCCCGTTCCCTTCTACCACTGCTTCGGCATGGTGATGGGCAATCTGGCGGCGACCTCGCACGGCGCCTGCATGGTCATCCCGGCCCCGTCCTTCGACCCGGCGGCGACGCTGCGCGCGGTCCAGCAGGAGCGCTGCACCTCGCTCTACGGCGTGCCGACCATGTTCATCGCGGAGCTGAACCTCCCCGACTTCGCGACGTACGACCTCTCCACCCTGCGCACCGGCATCATGGCGGGCTCGCCCTGCCCGGTGGAGGTGATGAAGCGGGTGGTCGCCGAGATGCACATGGCGGAGGTCTCCATCTGCTACGGCATGACCGAGACGTCCCCGGTGTCCCTGCAGACCCGCAGGGACGACGACCTGGAGCACCGCACCGGCACGGTCGGCCGCGTCCTGCCGCACATCGAGGTCAAGGTCGTCGACCCGGCGACCGGGGTCACCCAACCCCGGGGCGTGGCAGGGGAGTTGTGCACTCGCGGCTACAGCGTGATGCTCGGCTACTGGAACGAGCCCGGGAAGACGGCGGAGGCCGTGGACCAGGGGCGCTGGATGCACACCGGCGACCTGGCGATGATGCGCGAGGACGGGTACGTCGAGATCGTCGGCCGCATCAAGGACATGATCATCCGGGGCGGCGAGAACATCTACCCGCGCGAGATCGAGGAGTTCCTCTACGGCCACCCGAAGATCGCGGACGTCCAGGTGGTCGGCGTCCCGCACGAGCGCTACGGCGAGGAGGTGCTGGCCTGCGTCATCCCACGGGACCCGGAGCACCCGCCGAGCCTCGAGGAACTGCGCGGCTTCTGCGAGGGACGGCTGGCGCACTACAAGATCCCGAGCCGGCTGCGGATTCTGGAGTCCTTCCCGATGACGGTGTCCGGGAAGGTACGCAAGGTGGAGCTGCGGCAGACGTACGCGGAGGGGTGAGCGCTCGCCGTTCGGTGCGGGGTCGGTTGTCTGACCGGTGGTGCGGGCGCTGATGAGGGGGGCGCCGGTGGGGGTGTCGCTCTCTGGTGTGTCCGCGAGGCGCCGGCCGCTTCGCGGGTGCGGCGCCCGTGTCCGGCGGCGCAGGCGCTTCGGCACCGAGCGATGCCCGCGACGGCTTTCGCCGTCCGTGAGCGCGGCCCGGACTGTCAGGTCCGGCAGGCCGTGCGCGGTCTCGGGGGTGCTCGGGTCACCGGGGCAGCCCCGTGCGGATGTGCACCGGGGACAGGCCATCTGCACAGCCGGTTCGGCCGGGAACGCGACGAGCCGGTTCGGCCGGGAACGCGACGAGGGGGACGCACCCCTCGACTCCCGGCACGTACGCGGGCCGGTCGGCGGATCGTCATCTCGCCGCCGCGCGCGGCGGCGCGAGAGCTGGCGCGCCCGCGGTCCGGCCCGGCGCTGCTGCGGGCGCCCCCAGCCCGACCGGGTGGCGCGAGCAGCGCGAGGAACCGACGTCTGCGGTCCGGCGAGGCGTGCTTGGTGCGGGCATCTCCAGGCCAGGCGAAGCGGCGCGAGGGACTGGCGCCGGCGGTCCGGCCGCGCCGGGTGCGGGCCGCGAGCACAGCTCGACGAGGGTCCGCCCGCGGGGACCTGGACGGCGTGCTGTCGATACGCCAGGTGCCCGACCCAGTGGGCCGCCCCCGAACCGCCGAAGGCCTACGCCCCGTCCAGTTCGTCCGCCAGGCTGTTCACCGGCCGCGGTGTGCCCGTCAGGTCCAGGACGAACAGGGGGACGCCGAGGGTGTCGGCGCTGGTGCGGGCCTCGGTGGTGTAGCCGGCCAGCGAGAAGTACACACAGTGCGCGGACTCCGTCATGGCCGTCAGCCACAGGCACTCCACGTCCCGCGGTGAAGCCCGCCGCACGGTCGGGTCCACCTGGGCCAGCAGCCCGCGGGCCGCGAGACCGATGCCGGACGGCGGCCGCTGGTCAGCGCGACGGATGTCCTGGTAGCCGAGCCGGCGCAGATACAGCGCGGTGGCGGTGACCGCGTCGCGCGCGGTGCGGATCGTGATCGGCTGGAAGGCTCGGCGCGGGGGAACGGGGGCGGCAACCTCCGGTTCCGCCCGCGGGCAGGTGTCCCCGGCCACCGGAATCCGCAGGACGGTCCCGCAGTCACAGCCCAGCTCCGGGTGCGGCCACTCGGCCTCGCGGCCGCAGACCGCGCACGCCACCGCGACCCACGCCTCGTCCCACATCTGGTGGGTGACGGCCAGGGGTGCGCCGTGCCGGTCCAGCGGCGGGCAGACCGGGGCGCCGCACGCGCACGGGTACGAGGGCGCGGCATAGAGGTGATCGCACCGGCAGACCGGACAGCGCACCGACACGCTTTCGGACATGGCCCACATCGTCCTCCAGTGCGCGCCCGGTTGTCTTCCCCTTGACGGTCTTCACCCGCACACCTACATTGCTTCCAGATAGCAGAAAAGTTATTCCGCATTACGGAAGTGCTTACCGCGGGGCGCGACGGGAGTACGCATCCGACAGTCGAAGCAGGAGTACTCGATGGCTCGTATGACCGCTGCCCGCGCGGCAGTTGAGATCCTCAGGCGCGAAGGTGTCACGGACGCGTTCGGTGTCCCCGGCGCGGCGATCAACCCCTTCTATGCCGAGCTCAAGGCCGCCGGGGGCATCCACCACACCCTCGCGCGCCATGTCGAGGGTGCCTCGCACATGGCCGAGGGCTATACCCGCACCCACGCGGGCAACATCGGCGTCTGCATCGGCACGTCAGGGCCCGCCGGCACCGACATGATCACCGGCCTGTACTCCGCGACCGGTGACTCCGTCCCGATCCTGTGCATCACGGGCCAGGCCCCGACCGCCGTGATCCACAAGGAGGACTTCCAGGCCGTCGACATCGCCTCCATCGCGCGGCCGGTGACGAAGATGGCGGTCACCGTCCTGGAGGCGGCCCAGGTCCCCGGCGTCTTCCAGCAGGCCTTCCACCTCATGCGCTCCGGCCGTCCCGGCCCGGTCCTCATCGACCTGCCGATCGACGTCCAGCTGACCGAGATCGAGTTCGACCCGCAGACGTACCAGCCGCTGCCGGTCTACAAGCCGGTCGCGAGCCGCGCGCAGATCGAGAAGGCGCTGGGTCTCCTCAACGAGTCACAGCGCCCGCTGATCGTCGCCGGCGGCGGGGTCATCAACGCCGACGCCGCCGAACTGCTCGTCGAGTTCGCCGAGTTGACCGGCATCCCGGTCGTCCCGACCCTCATGGGCTGGGGCGTCCTGCCCGACGACCACGAGCTGAACGCCGGCATGGTCGGCCTGCAGACCTCGCACCGCTACGGCAACGCCACCTTCCTGGAGTCCGACTTCGTCCTCGGCATCGGCAACCGCTGGGCCAACCGCCACACCGGCAAGCTGGACGTCTACACGGCCGGCCGGAAGTTCGTCCACGTCGACGTCGAACCGACCCAGATCGGCAGGATCTTCGCGCCGGACTACGGCATCGCCTCCGACGCCAAGGCGGCCCTGGCTCTCTTCGTCGAGGTGGCAGGGGAGTTGAAGGCGGCGGGCAGGCTCCCCGACCGCTCGGCGTGGGCGGCCGCGGCCCAGGAGAAGAAGGCGACCCTCCAGCGCCGTACGCACTTCGACGACGTCCCCATCAAGCCGCAGCGCGTCTACGAGGAGATGAACAAGGCCTTCGGGCCGGAGACCCGGTACGTCTCCACGATCGGCCTCTCCCAGATCGCCGGCGCCCAGATGCTGCACGTCTTCAGGCCGCGTCACTGGATCAACTGCGGCCAGGCGGGCCCCCTCGGCTGGACGATCCCGGCCGCGCTGGGCGTCGCCAAGGCCGACCCCGAGGCACAGGTCGTGGCCCTCTCGGGCGACTACGACTTCCAGTTCATGATCGAGGAGCTGGCCGTCGGAGCCCAGCACCGGATCCCGTACATCCACGTCCTCGTGAACAACTCCTACCTGGGCCTGATCCGCCAGGCCCAGCGCGCCTTCGACCTCGACTTCCAGGTCAACCTGGAGTTCGAGAACGTCAACTCCCCGGAACTGGGCGTCTACGGCGTCGACCACGTCAAGGTCGCCGAGGGCCTCGGCTGCAAGGCGATCCGGGTGACCGACCCGGCGGAACTGGGCGCGGCCCTGGAACAGGCGAAGAAGCTCGCCGCCGAGTTCCAGGTCCCGGTCGTCGTCGAGGCCATCCTGGAGCGGGTCACCAACATCTCGATGTCGACGACGAACGACATCGGCAACGTGGTCGAGTTCGAGGAGATCGCGACGGAGCCGGGTCACGCGCCGACGTCGGTCAAGCCGCTGAAGGTCTGACCCCGCACAGCTGAAGGGCGGTCCCACCGTGAAGGTCGGACCGCCCTTTCCCGTGCACGGCTCCCCCGAAGCCGTCCCCCGTCGCGATGCCCGCCGCCCCCGTGCCGGCGAACCTCGTGTGATGAGAATGCGCCCGGGAACGGGTCCGGAGAAGCCCCTGCATCAGGTTCAGAGGTTGATTTGAGGATTCCGTAGGCGGCCTACGACCGCTGCCGTACGCCCGCTCACCGCTCGATGTGCTCGGACAGTCCCGGCCAGTCGTCGGGACCGCCGCCCTGCCACTCCACGATGTCCTCGTCCTCGACCTCGATCCGGTCCAGGTCGGCGAGCCGGAGCAACTCCACGACGTCGTCCAGGTGTGAGGCGACGCCGAGGTTCTCGTCGTTCGCGGTGACGCGCCGTGACCCGTCCAGGGCGGGGGAGTGCACCACGACGTGCGGATGCTGTGCTGGATGTGCTGCCATGCCTTCAGAGTCCTGCGATCCGCGGAGATGCGCACCCCGGGAACGCGACTGAGCGCCGGATACGGGACTGTCCGTATCCGGCGCTCTGCCTTCCTGCCGGGTGTTGCCGGGACCGCGGCGGCCGCGACGGAACCGGGAACGCGCTCCTTCCCTCAGGTCGAAGAAGGAGGGCCGGGACCTTCACCACCGCACTGGCTCGCACGCCGCCGCGGTCCTCCCCGGACCGCACCCCGTACCGGGCGACCACCCCTCATCCGGGTCGCCCGGCGCGTCGGGCGCGCTCGGGGAGTCTCAGTACCGATGTGGTTCCGGGCGGCGCCACCGCCTGGGCGCGACAGGACAGATGTCAGCGATGGCGCCACCCGGAGTCTTCGGAGGTGTCAGACCTGGGCACCCGACAGCCGCTCCACGGCCCGCAGCAGCGCCGAGTGGTCCAGGCCCCCGTCGCCCTGCGCACGCAGACTGGCGACCAGCTGGGCGACGACGGCGCCGACGGGCAGGGCCGCGCCGACATTGCGGGCGGCGTCGGTGACGATGCCCATGTCCTTGTGGTGCAGGTCGATCCGGAAGCCCGGCTTGAAGTCGCGCTGAAGGAAGTTGTCCTTCTTGCGGGTCAGTACCGTCGAGCCGGCGAGCCCGCCGCCCAGGACGTCCAGCGCGGCCTTCAGGTCCACGCCCGACTTCTCCAGGAAGACCACGGCCTCGGCACACGCCTGGATGTTCACGGCGACGATCAGCTGGTTCGCGGCCTTCACGGTCTGGCCCGAGCCGTGCGGACCGCACAGCACGATGGTCCTGCCGAGTGCCTCGAAGAGCGGCTCGGCCTCGTCGAAGTCGGCCTGCTCACCGCCGACCATGATGGACAGCACGGCCTCGATCGCACCGGCCTCACCGCCGGACACGGGCGCGTCCAGAACACGGATGCCCTTCTCCTTCGCCGCCCTCGCCAGGTCCACCGAGGTCTGCGGGGTGATCGAGGACATGTCGATCAGCAGGGCGCCGGAGCGGGCGGTCTCCAGGATGCCCTCGGGGCCGTACGCGATGGCCTCCACGTGCGGAGAGGCGGGCACCATCGTGATGATCACGTCGGCGTCCCGCACGGCCTCGGCGATCGAACCGGCCGCGGTGCCACCGGCGGCGGCCAGCCGGTCCAGCTTGTCCTGTTCGAGGGTGAAGCCGGTGACGTCGTAGCCCGCCTTGACCAGGTTCTCGGACATGGGGGAGCCCATGATGCCGAGGCCTATCCAGGCGATCTTGGGGAGGTTGCTCATGATGGGGTGCCTCTCAGGCAAGGGGTCAGCGGGGCAGCCAGTCGAAGGCCTCGGCGCTCGGGCGGTCGCCCGGCTTGTACTCGAGGCCGACCCAGCCGTCGTAGCCCGCCTTCTTCAGCTGGTCGAGGAGGTCTTCGAGGGGCAGCGATCCGGTACCGGGCGCGCCGCGGCCGGGGTTGTCGGCGATCTGGACGTGCCCGGTCCTCGGGGTGAACTCCTCGATCACCGCCGGCAGGTCCTCGCCGTTCATGGACAGGTGGTAGAGGTCCATGAGGAAGCGCGCGTTGTCCAGGCCGGTCGCCTGGTTCACCTTGTCGACGATCCCCACCGCCGCGGGCGCGCTCACCAGTGGATACCGCGGCGACTCCGGCTGGTTGAGGGCCTCGATCAGGAGGATCGCGCCGATCCGGTCGGCCGCGCGGGCCGCGAGGACCAGGTTCTCCAGCGCGAGCGCGTCCTGCTCGGCCGGGTCCACGCCGTCGACGCGGTTGCCGTACAGGGCGTTGAGCGCCTTGGCGCCCAGGGCTCCGGCGAAGTCGGCGGCCACGTCGATGTTGGCGCGGAACCGGTCCGACTCCTCGCCCGGGATCGACAGGGCGCCGCGGTCCGGGCCGGGCAGCTCGCCGGCGTAGAAGTTCAGGCCCGTGAGCTGGACGCCCGCGTCCTCGATCGCCTGCTTCAGGGCGTCGAGCTCGGACCGCTCGGGGGTGGGGGTGTCGACCCAGGGCCACCACAGCTCGACCGCGGTGAAGCCGGCCGCGGCGGCCGCAGCGGGGCGCTCCAGGAGCGGGAGTTCCGTGAAGAGGATCGACAGGTTGACGTTGAAGCGCTGCTCCGTGAAGCCCATGGGGTCCTGGCGCTCCCTTCCGTGGCAAGTGTTTCCGTAATGTGGAAGTTGATTTCTGCTTATTGGAAGATTGCCGTCGGGTCGAAGGCGTTGTCAAGAGGGCCCGACGGAAAACGGCACCGCGGGTTAGGTTGTGCGCGTGCGATTGAGAGTGGAGTTCACGACCGAGCCGTTCGACCTGGACGAGGCCCCGGCGCACGCGCTCGTGGCCCGCGAGGTCATCGAGGCGGCCGAACTGGACGCGGTGGACGTCGGCCCGTTCGGCAACACGGCGGAAGGCGGCGCCGACGAGGTGCTCGCCGCCGTGGACGCCCTGCTGCGCAGGACCCTTGCCTCCGGCGCCACCCGGATCTCCCTCCAGGTCAACGTGGTCGGGGAGGCCGGCGCGTGAGCACCGACGAGCCGTTCATCACGGCGGTCAAGCCGCTGGTCGACGCCATGGGCGGTGAGCTGCTGCCGCCGGACGAGGCAGGCCCCGAGGACGTCGTGCTCTGCTGGGAGGGTGTCGACGTGGTCGCCGTACGGCTGCCGCAGCTCGCGGACTCACTCGACCACATCCTGGCCGCCATGGAGCGCAAGCAGGGCAAGCCGCTGGCCGACCTGGACCGAAAGGCCAAGCAGGAGGTCGTACGCATACTGGAGGCGCGCGGCGCCTTCTCCGTACGGCACGGCGTGGAGACCGTGGCGAGTGCCCTCGGGGTCAGCCGCTTCACGGTCTACAACTACCTGAACCGGGACAAAGCGTAAGCGGCGAGACCCGGCGGGTTTCGTAACCCCGAATTTTCAACAAAGTGTTGACGCGATGTCGCGCGGAGGCGTTAGCTGACTCCCGTGACTTCGACTTCCACGTCCCCCGGCCTGGCCCGGTTCAACGTCCTGGAGGAGCACGCGGCCCACGCGGCCCTCCTTGAGGCGTGCGCCTCGACGGCGTGGGTTCGGCGTCTGCTCGCTGCCCGCCCCTACGCGACCACGCAGGACCTCTACGCCACCAGTGACGCCGCCATGGCCGAGCTGACCGCCGACGACCTCGCGGAGGCCATGGCCGGCCAC
Organism: Streptomyces sp. NPDC005483; assembly: GCF_040606035.1. Lineage (NCBI taxonomy): Bacteria > Bacillati > Actinomycetota > Actinomycetes > Kitasatosporales > Streptomycetaceae > Streptomyces > Streptomyces sp. NPDC005483. The sequence goes on along the minus strand of NZ_JBEXEA010000015.1, from coordinate 247,982 downwards.
CCGCCGATCGGCCGCCCCAAGCCCGGCGACCCGGCCTCCGCCCGTGAGCAGCGCGGCATGGCGGGCGCCTCCGAGGAGCTGAAGGCGCAGATGCTGGAACTGAACCTGGCGTACCAGGAGAAGTTCGGCCATGTCTTCCTGATCTGCGCGACCGGTCTCACCGGCGAGCAGATGCGCGACGCGGTCAAGGAGCGGATCGGCAACGCGCCGGAGCGGGAACGCGAGATCGTCCGCACCGAGCTGGGCAAGATCAACCGTATCCGGCTCGCCCGCATCGTCGAAGAGGACGCCTGACCATGAGCACCAGCACCACCGCATCCGTGTCCACGCACATCCTGGACACCAGCGTCGGCCGCCCCGCCGAGGGCGTCGCCGTCCAGCTCGCGGCCCGCAGTGGCCGGGACGCCGAATGGCAGGCGCTCGGCGGCAGCGCGACCGACGCGGACGGTCGGTGCAAGAACCTGCCGGCGCTGCCGGAGGGAACCACCCATGTGCGGCTCGACTTCGAGGTCGAACCGTACTTCCTGAAGAAGCAAGCCGATGCGCAGCAGGACGCCCCCGCGAATCGGGACAGCGATGCGTTCTTTCCAGAGGTAGCGATCACCTTCGCCGTCAAGCCCGGCGAGCACTACCACGTACCGCTGCTGCTCAACCCGTTCGGCTACTCCGTATACCGAGGGAGCTAGCTACATGCCCATCCTGGGACAGAACCAGTACGGCAAGGCCGAGAACCGAGTCGTGAAGATCACGCGGGACGGCGCCACCCACCACATCAAGGACCTCAACGTCTCCGTGTCGCTGAGCGGCGACATGGACGAGGTCCACTACTCCGGCTCCAACGCCAACGTGCTGCCGACCGACACCACCAAGAACACGGTGTACGCGTTCGCCAAGGAGCACGGCATCGAGTCCGCCGAGCAGTTCGGCATCCACCTCGCCCGGCACTTCGTGGCCTCGCAGGAACCGATCAGGACCGCGCGGATCCGCATCGAGGAGTACGCCTGGGAGCGGATCGAGGCGGCCGGCGAGGAGGAACACTCCTTCGTCCGGCAGGGCCAGGAGACCCGCCTGACCCAGATCACGTACGACGGCTCCTCCTGGGAGGTCGTCTCCGGGCTCAAGGACCTGACCGTCATGAACTCGACCAACTCCGAGTTCTGGGGCTACGTCAAGGACAAGTACACGACCCTGCCCGAGGCGTACGACCGCATCCTGGCCACCGAGGTCTCCGCCCGCTGGCGCTTCAACTGGTCCGGCGACGAGCAGGAGATGCCGGACTGGGAGGAGTCCTACGAGCAGGTGCGGGGGCACATGCTGCGGGCCTTCGCCGAGACGTACTCGCTCTCGCTCCAGCAGACCCTGTACCAGATGGGCGCGCGGATCATCGAGAACCGCGGCGAGATCGACGAGGTCCGCTTCTCCCTGCCCAACAAACACCACTTCCTGGTGGACCTGGAGCCGTTCGGCCTCAAGAACGACAACGAGGTGTACCTCGCCGCCGACCGGCCCTACGGCCTGATCGAGGCGACCGTCCTGCGGGACGGCGTCGAGCCGAGGATCCCGGTGGACCTCACGAACCTCTAGCAACTCCATCGCGGCACCCGCGGCCGGGCAAGGGCTCCGGACAGGCCCTCCGGCCGCGGCACTCAAACTCCCGGGGTCCTGCCGTGCCCTCTCCACCACAGCGCAAAGGACGAACCATGGCAGCAGACCGGCGCATCGTCATCGAGAACTGTTCGATCGCGACCGTGGACGCGCACGACACCGAATACCCGAGCGGCCACGTCGTCATCGCCGGCAACCGCATCGAGTCGCTCGGCGCGGGCAGGGCCCCCGAGGGCCTGGAGAACGTCGACCGCCGTATCGACGCCACCGGCCACCTCGTGACCCCCGGCCTGGTCAACACCCACCACCACTACTACCAGTGGATCACCCGGGGCCTGGCCACCGACCACAACCTCTTCAACTGGCTCGTCGCCCTCTACCCGACCTGGGCACGCATCGACGAGCAGATGGTCTACGCGGCCGCCCAGGGTTCGCTGGCGATGATGGCCCGCGGCGGCGTCACCACCGCCATGGACCACCACTACGTCTTCCCGGCCGGCTCCGGCGACCTGTCCGGCGCGATCATCCGCGCGGCCCGCGAGACGGGCGTCCGCTTCACCCTCGCCCGCGGCTCCATGGACCGCAGCGAGAAGGACGGCGGCCTGCCCCCGGACTTCGCCGTCGAGACCCTGGACGGTGCCCTCGCCGCGACCGAGGCCACCGTCAAGGAGCACCACGACTCCTCCTTCGACGCGATGACCCAGGTCGCCGTCGCCCCCTGCTCACCGTTCTCCGTCTCCACCGAACTCCTGCGCCAAGGCGCCGAGTTGGCCCGACGACTCGGCGTACGGCTGCACACCCACGGCTCGGAGACCGTGGAGGAGGAGCAGTTCTGCAAGGAACTGTTCGGCATGGGCCCCACCGACTACTTCGAGTCCACCGGCTGGCTCGGCGAGGACGTGTGGATGGCGCACTGCGTCCACATGAACGACTCCGACATCGCCGCCTTCGCCCGCACGAAGACGGGCGTGGCCCACTGCCCCTCGTCCAACGCCCGGCTGGCCGCGGGCATCGCGCGGGTCCCGGACATGCTCGCGGCCGGTGTCCCGGTCGGCCTCGGCGTCGACGGCACGGCGTCCAACGAGTCCGGCGAACTCCACACCGAACTGCGCAACGCCCTGCTCATCAACCGCCTGGGCGCGCACCGGGAAGCGGCTCTGAACGCTCGGCAGGCGCTGTGCCTCGGCACGTACGGCGGCGCCCAGGTCCTGGGCCGCGCGGCGGAGACCGGCTCCCTGGAGGCGGGGAAGCTCGCCGACCTGGTGCTGTGGAAGCTCGACACCCTCGCCCACGCCTCCATCGCCGACCCGGTCACCGCCCTGGTCTTCGGCGCGGCGGCGCCCGTCACGGCCTCGTTCGTGAACGGCCGTCAGATCGTCGAGGGCGGCCGCCTGTTGCACGTCGACGAGGACCAGATCGCCCGCTCGACGCGGGAACAGGCCCAGCGGCTGGCCCGGATCGCCGGGCACTGAGTCTCGTACGGCATCGATCTCCGGCCGGGAGGGACGGCTCCTGGTCGGCAGCCGTGGACGCCCCGTGGTGTCCACGGCGGCCGTGGCCGGGGCGCGTTTTGGACGCACGCGCCCCGGAACGGTCTCCGTTCCCGGTCCCGCACGACCACTCGCACCACCTCCATGAAACCCACGTCAGTGCCGACGTGTAACCGCCCGGAGGCGAGCCGCAGTGTCAGTCCACCGTTCTTAAAGGCTGAGTGGGAGCGAGTCCTGTTGCCAGAACTCGTGCTCAGCCGGGTGCCCCGAACGGTGTTGGGCATCCTGGTCGCCCGCTTTCGCTCCACTACCAGGCGGCGCGCATCCGGTGCGCGATCCGGGAAGGTGGGGGCGGGGTTCCTCCCGCCACCGGGCCTTCGGTCGGGCCTGGATGGTCCGATGCCCACCACGATCACTCTGGTCGGGGTGGGGCGGTGCCGTCCGTCGCCGGATCGGGTGTCCGAGGGCGCGTCGCCCGACCGCGATGCTCGCCGCATCGTGCCGGGACGTCTTGCGTTGTGGGGTGGTCAGGGGTTTCTGCCAGTGCTGGGCACCCCAGCGGGAGGTGTACGCCGGATCGACCGCAACGATCGCGATGCCCTGTTCGGCGGTCATCGAGACGAGGCGCGCTTTGAGTTTGGCGGTGGGGAAGCGGGAGATGAGGCGGCGGAAGCGTTTGTTGCGGCCGTGCTTCTCGCGGCTGTTGCCGTCGGTGAAGTCGAGGTCCTCGATGGCGATCGCGGCGGCCCCGCAGCGTCGGGCGTGGTGCAGCAGCCGGGTCAGGGCGTGCCGCCAGCCCCTGCCGGGAGCGCTCCGCGAGATCACCCGCGGCCAGCGACCCCAAGTAGACGCCGACCTCGGTGAGCACCGCCGCGTCCGCATCCGACACCCGCAACCGGTCCCGGATCGCCACTCCGGCCGGGCCGGGCACCACGAACGACGCCGACAACTCCCGCAGCCCGCCCACTCGTACCCCCGTTCAGCCGAAGATTCCCGTCACGGCAGTCAACGAGTAGCCTGCGCAAAGGTCACCCATTCGATCCGGGAACTCCCGTTCCCCTCCCATAGAACCAAGGTCCCCACCACGCCCCGGTGTGGAGGAGACCCCTTGACACACGAGGAACAACCGCATCCAGCCCCGCCCCTTACTCACACTCGCGGAAATCCACCTCGGCCGGGGCGCGGACGCCCAGGGCGTCACCCACCCCATGGAGGCCGTCTCCGCTCAGCCGATCTCGTAACTGTCCCCGTACACCTTCCACTTGAGCGGCGTGTCCAGGTCGAGATTGCCCTGCTCCAGGAAGACCCGCTGGGCGGTCTCGACCCGGCTCACGTCACGGTGGGCCGCCTCCTGGCGCATCGCCCACACCCGGGCGTCCAGGAAGGCGTGCAGATAGGCGGTCTGGTCACCGCCGTCCGCCGGGGTGTCCGCGCCCTGCCGGGCCCGGCCGCGGATGCCGCCGAAGCTCAGGGGGTCGGTGCCGGGGCCGTGCATCACCATCGCGTCGTAGTAGACGAACTGGCCGAGCGTGCCGAGACCGTCCCGCTTGGCGCGCGCGACCGCCGGATCGAAGTAGCCGCGGTCCCGCTCGTCCCGCTGTGCCGTGCGGAACGCGGAGGTCTTCGCCGCGGTCCGCCAGGCCGCCGGAAAGCCCGGGTCCAGCCCGTCGTGCGAGGCGGTGCCGTCCACCGCGCGCAGGGCGGCCAGATACGGGGCCAGGGGGTTGCCGGGGACCCGTTCCGTGTACAGCTCGACCAGCGCCAGCATGTCGCTCGTACCGGAGCAGAAACCGATGATGCCTGCGGTGTAGCCGCGGCCGTCCCCGATGTCCTCGACGTACGCGTACTGCGCCTGCCAGTCCAGCGAGGAGTTCTCCGCGCTGGACACCAGCCGCATCGCGAGGTCCTTCTTGACCGGGTCGTCGAGCCCGGCCGCGTCCGCGGCCCCGGCGGACGGCCACCGGGAGCAGCTCAGCACTCCGGCTCCGAGGGCGGCGAGCAGGGTGCGGCGGGCGGCTGTTCCGGACAGGAAGCCCACGTCGTCTCCAAACCAGGCGCTGTGATGGGCAGTTGAGGGTTGCGGGCCGACTTGGGAATGCCGTGGGTGGCCGACGGCAGGACACTGTGAAGTCGGGTCACTGGCTGTCGATCACCTGGCAGGCGCGGGGGGCGGGAAGCCGTCCGGTGAAGTACGAGCGCGGCGGCACGCCCATCAGGGTGCGGAAGTCGGCCGTCATGTGGGACTGGTCGTAGTAGCCGGTGACGGCGGCCAGTTCGGCCGAGGCCAGCTCGCCGGCATGGGCGAGCACGGCGCGGACGCGGTCGATGCGGGCGTAGTGCTTGGGCGAGAGCCCCACCCCCTCGCTGAACAGATTGCGCAACTGGCGCTCGCTGACGGCGAGTTCACGGGCCACTTCGCCGACAGGACCGGGTGTGCGACCCGAGCGGACGGACAGCGCGGCGACCGCGGCCCGCAGCAGCTCGGCGCGTGCCCCGTCGGCCGCCGTGGGCAGCCGGTCCGGGAGAACGTCCGCGAGCCGGACGGCCACCTCCTCCGGCTCCAGCCGGGCGAGCTCGTACGCAAGTCGCCGCGCGGCCGGGCCGGGCAGTGCGGCCAGCGGCACGATCCGTCCGACGAGGGCGACCGCGGGGACGCCCAGCAGCGGGCGGACGGAGCCGGGCGCGAGCCGCACCTCCACGCAGGACACGTCCGTCTTGCCCTCGTGATAAGTGGCCCGGACGCGGGGCCCCGATACCAGCAGGGTGGGCCGGCCGCGCGCCTCGCTGCGGACGATCACCTTGGTCGTGGGGTCCGGCAGCTGGACGAACGGCTCCCGGGGATCCGCCACCACGGCCGGGACCCCGATCCCGGCGATCCACGGACCCGGCGCGTCGGGGGTGCGCAGGGCCCGCTCGGAAACGGAGTTGGTCACGCATCCACCGTAAGCGGGGGAACGGGGGGTTCGGGGGCGCGAAACGTGCCGGAATTTCCTATCGGCAGGGCCGGTGCGGCGCCCACCGTGGTGGTCATGATTCTGGTCACGGGTGCCACGGGCACCATCGGAAGTGATGTCGTACGACGGCTCGTGGCGCGCGGCGAGAAGGTGCGCGCGCTCACGCGGGACCCGGGCAGGGCCCAACTGCCCCCGGGAGTGGAGGCGGCCCGGGGGCACCATCGCGATCTCGACTCCGTGGCGTCGGCCATGGCGGGCGCCGACACCGCCTTCCTCGTGGGCGTCTTCGGCCCGGAGGACGCCGACAGCGACCGGGGGATGGTCGCGGCGGCCCGGGCGTCGGGGGTACGGCGCGTGGTGAAGCTCTCCGCGATCAGCGCGGGGGACCCCAGGGCGGGGCTGGGCGGCATCGCGCACGGACACGGTGAGGAGGCGGTCCGGGAAAGCGGCCTGGAGTGGGTGATTCTGCGGCCCTCGGCCTTCGCGTCGAACACATTGGGGTGGGCGCAGGCGGTTCGGGCGGGTGAGTCGGTGCCGAACATGCTGGGGGAGGGGCGGCAAGGTGTGGTCGACCCGCGGGATGTCGCCGAGATCGCGGTCGCGGCGCTGGTCGGTCCGGGGCACGTCGAGCGGACGTACACCCTGACCGGACCCGAGACGCTCAGTCCCCAGGATCAGGCGGCGACGTTGGGCGAGGTGCTCGGCAGGCGGGTGGAGCTTCGTGGGCTGACCCCGCTGGAGACCAGCGAACTGCTGGTGGCCTCCGGGTGGAGCGAGGAGTTGGCGCAGGGGATGCTGCGCAGCGTCCGCTTCGTGGCCGAGGGCGGCAACGCGGCGGTCACCGGGGACGTGGAGAAGGTGCTGGGTCGTCCGGCGCGGACGTACCGGGAGTGGGCTCGGGATCACACGGAGGCGTTCGGCGGGGGCTGAGGCCGGGTTCCGACTGCGGGGCGTCAGGGGCTGGTCGTGCCCCGCAGGGGCGCGGGGAACTGCGCGACCAGCCACGACGTGCCGCGGCCGCCGGACGGCAGGGCGTGGCACCTCTGAAGGCGGCTCACCCCCTCGCGCGCGGCCGCAGCACCACCGCGGCCAACCCCAACGCCACGACCGCGATCCCCGTCCCCACCCGGAACGCCGACTGGTACCCCTCCGCCGTGGCCGCGACCAGACCCGCCCCGCCCTCCAGCAGCCCCTCCGTCCGGTTCGCCGCCACCACGGACAGCACCGCCAGCCCCAGCGAACCGCCCACCACCTGGGTGGTGTTGAACAACCCGGACGCCAGCCCCGCGTCCTCCTCGCGGGCCCCCGACATGGCGAGCCCGGTCAGCGCCGGCATCGCGGCGGCGAACCCGGCGGCGAGCAGAAGCAGCACCGGAAGGACGTCGACCACGTACGAGCCGTCGGCGGGCGCACGGCTCAGCAGGGCCATCCCGGCGACGATGAGGACGAGCCCCGCCAGCAGCACCCGGTACGGGCCGAACCGCCCGATGGTCCGGGCCGACAGCCCCAGCATCAGCGCCCCGATCGCGATCGGGGCCGGCAGGAACGCCGTTCCGGTGAGCAACTCGCCGAATCCCAGGACGCGTTGGACATACAACGCCCCGAGGAACTGGAAGCCGTACATCGTGGCGATCATCAGGATCTGCACGGCGTTCGCGCCGGAGAGCAGTCGGGAGCCGAACAGGCGCAGCCGCAGCAGCGGGCGGGCGGCACGCGCCTGGCGCAGGGTGAACGCGGTGAACAGGGCGGCGGCGGCCAGGGCCAGGAGCAGCGTGGTGGCCGGCTCGCGGTCGCCGGAGCCGACGATCACGTACACCGTCAGCATCAGCGCCCCCGTCACCAGCGCGGCCCCCGGATAATCCGCACCCCGGCCCAGGCCTTCGCCTTCCTCCGCGTCGAGCACCCGGACCGCCGCCAGCAGGGCGACGATCCCGATCGGCAGGTTGATCAGGAAGATCCAGTGCCAGTTCAGCGCCTGCGTCAGTGCCCCGCCGAGGAAGGTGCCCAGCGCCCCGCCCGCCGCACCCACCGCGCTGAACACCGCGATCGCACGGGCCTGTTCACGCGGCTCGGGAAACAGCGCGACCAGCATGCCGAGCACCACCGCCGAGGTCATCGCCCCGCCCACGCCCTGCAGGGCACGCGCCGCGATCAGCGTGCCCTGGCCGGTGGCCACTCCGCACAGCACGGACGCCGCCGTGAACAGGGCGAGCCCCGCCGCGAACATCCGCTTGCGGCCGACCAGGTCGCCGAGCCGGCCCACCAGCAACAGCAGCCCGCCGAACGGGATCAGATAGGCGTTGACCACCCACGCGAGCCCCGGCCCCGAGAAGCCCAGGTCGCTCTGGATGGCCGGCATGGCGACCGTGACGATGTTGCCGTCCAGGATCGTCATGAGCGTTCCCGCGCACAGGACGACCAGGGCCGTCCAGCGGGAGTAGGTTCGATGCAGCGTTCGGGTCGGGTTCTCGACAACGGCCGTCATGGCGGCGGGCCTCCGCTTTCTCCATGGGTGACGACTACTGGCCTTGGTGCACGACTTGTAACGGGGAACATCGTCAGTGACCATGGAGAGCGGCGTAAGGAGGCAGTCCGATGTCCCAGAGGAACACCGGTGTAACCGTCCAGGTCGTGAACGCGCACGCGTGCCCGGTGCGGGAGGTTCTTGACAGGGTCTCCGGAAAATGGAGCGTCCAGATCCTCGTCGCGGCCGCCCACGGGCCCATCCGCTTCACCGAGTTGGAGCGCAGCATCGAGGGCATCAGCCGCCGCATGCTGACCCTGACCCTGCGCAACCTGGAGCGCGACGGCCTCGTCACCCGCACCGTCCACCCCACGGTGCCACCCCGGGTCGAATACGAACTCACCCCGGTCGCCCGTGAGTTGCACGAGACCCTGCAACGCCTGACCGACTGGGCCGAGCGCAACAGGGTCTACATCGCCGAGGCGCGGGCGACCTACGACGCCGAGCGGGAACCGGAGCCGGCCTGAGTCACAGCAGGCCCGGGTCCGTGGCCAGGCCCTTGAGCACCTCGCCCGCATTCGCGACCAGGCGCCGCTTTTCGAGGTCCATCAGCCCACCGACCGCGGTGATCTCGGCGGCCACGGTGCCGTCCTTCTTGCGGATCGTCTGCTGTATGCGGAACGTCTTGCCCTCGCCCCACTCGAATCCGCAGGTCACCTCCACCTCGTCGCCCGCCAGCAGCTCGCGTAGATAGCGGATGGTGGTCTCCAGCGCCACCGGGCCCACCCCGCTGCCGATGAGCTCGGCCTGGGTGATCCCGGCGGCCCTGAGCAGCGACCAGCGGGCGTGCTCCGCGTAGTTCAGGTACACGCTCTGGTTGAGGTGGCCCTGCACGTCCGTCTCGTACCCGCGGACGGTCACCGGTACGGAAAACGGCTCGCTCACGTCAATCCCCTCTCACGCCATGGCAGTTGCTGGACCCGATCCTGACATGTGCCCCCTACACCCGGCGCGGCGAGGCCAGCAGGTACCGGGCCCTGGTCCGCGGCTGCGTGTACTCGCCGACCTGCCAGCCGGCCTCCTCCAGGGTGATCGCGCAGGCCCGCAGTGCCTCGCCTTCGGGCGCGTGCACGGCCACGGCCTCGGGCTGCGGGGTCGCGCGCACCCGGTAGCCGGGCGAGCCCCCCGCTTCCGGCGGGTGCCCGGCCGTCTCCAGCGCCAGCGCGGCCGCCTGCACCAGGTGGGCGCGTTCCCAGCCGCAGGGCCGGTCCGTGGCCCCGTCGGGGTTGGTCATCCGGCGCAGCTCCAGCAGCCCCTGCCAGGCGCTGTGCACCTCACGCACCCGGGCCGGACCGGTGACCGCGGCCTGCTCCGTGCCGCCGATGTGCGCGGCGAACACACCGGTGGCCGGGGCGGCGGCCTGCTCGGGCTCCTTCTCGACGGTCTCCCGGACGCGGTGCCCGGCCGGTGTCAGGAAATGATCGTGCGGCGGCCGCGGATGCCGGAAGGCCAGCCCGCGCTTCACCAGCGCGTCCAGCTGGGCCTCGGTGCCCTTCAGCCGGCCGGTGACGGGATCGGCGGCGTCGATGACACGCCGCTGCGCGGCGGTGGGCGGTCGCGTCACGGCGTGCTCCTTCCACGGCAGGGGCCGTACGAGGGCCGTACGGATCACTGACCCCGTCCGCTTCGAAGGCTACGTCGGGGGTCTGACATTCCACCCGGCGATCACCGGCCGCCCGTGCTCGGTCCCCAGCCGGCACAGCGTCCCCGTCGCCAGCTGGAACAGTGCCCCGGCCGACGCGGGCAGCCCGAGCCGGCGGGCGGTGAGCACGCGCAGGAAATGGCCGTGCGCCACCAGCACCACGCACCCCTCGGTGTTCGCGTGCGCCGCGTCCACCTTGGCCAGCACCCGGTCGGCCCGTTCACCGACCTGCTCCGGGCTCTCCCCGGGGTGGTCGGGCGGACCGGGCGCCACCCCGTCCGTGAACAGGAACCATTCCGGCAGTTCCCGCTGGATCTCGACGGTGGTGACGCCCTCGTAGCCGCCGTAGTCCCACTCGCGCAGATCGACGTCGACCCGCTGGTCGTGCAGCCCGATGAGTTCCGCCGTCTCCCGGGCCCGCTGGAGGGGGCTGACGAAGGCGGCCCCGATGCGGTGGGAGCGGATCAGCGGCACCAGGCGGCGCGCCTCCTCCCGGCCGCGCTCGGTCAGCGGTACGTCCGTCCGGCCGGTGTGCCGCCCGGACCGCGACCACTCGGTCTCACCGTGCCGGACCAGAAAGAGATCACCCATGCGCGCAGCCTTCCCGCTCGCCGCCTCCCAGCACAGTGCCACACGGCCCCCGGGCCCCGCAGGACGGACTGGGCCGGACGGCCGCCCCCTGGACCCCGACCCCCTCAGAGCCCGGGCAGGCCCTGTACCGACTGCGCGAGTTGCCCCACCGCGACGACGAGCGGGGTCACCGGCTGCACGAAGTCGTTGAGGCGGTCGAGGGCCCGTCGCAGGACCGTCGGCTGCGGCTCGGCCTCCTCGAGTTCCTCGCGCAGACGGCGCAGCTCCCTGCCGGTCGCGTCGGGGTCGGCGAGCGCCGCCCGGTGCTCCTCCAGCAACCGCTCGACGTACGCGAGGAGTTCGGTCGTACGCTCGGCGTCCTGCGGCTGGAAGGAGACCGAGCCGGAGAACGCCTGGGCGCGGTGCCCCACGGCCTGGTTGCCGATGTAGTGGGTGCCGCCGCTGATCATGACGCCGTTGTTGACCGGCGGGTCCTGCCGGCTGTCGTCGTCGCCCGTCATGAGACCTCCTACTTGCCGGAGCCGGCGACGGGCGCCGCCGCGCCGGACTGCTGCGGGACCTGCTGGGTGGCGGTCGCGCCCGTGCCGATCGCCTGGTTGCCGATGATGCTCGTGCCGCCCTGCTGGATGAGGCCCTGGTTGAGAATGGTCTGCTGCTGGGCGCGGAAGTCGGTGATGTCGTAACCGCGCATGTCGAGGAACTCGCGGATCGCGGCGAAGGTGTGGCGCTCCACCAGGGATGTGATCCGTGCGGCGTCCACGACCTGGAAGTAGTTCTGGTAGTCCGGGCTCACCGCCAGCTCCCGGACGCTGAGCCGGGCGCCGAAGTCGTAGACCGGGTCCTGCTCCAGAGCCTTCAGCTCGTCCACCATGCGTCTGGTGTGCCGTTTCTCGAAGCGGGCCTGCCGCAGCGCCCGGAACGGGGCGGCGAAGAAGGCCCTGGCGGTGCCCGGGACGGCGTCCAGCAGCAGCCCCCGGCGCGCGGCGGGGGAGAGGGGGCCGCGCAGCCGGTCCACGAGGTGGAAGTCGGCTCTCACCGGGCCGAGCACGTGGTTGCTGCAGTGCAGATGGAGCGTTCTGCCCTCGGTCGAGAAGTGCAGGAACACGGTCGGCACCACGTCCCCGCCCCAGAGCGGCACATGGATCGCCAGACAGTGCCGGACGGCACCGGTCGGACGCTCCATGATCCGCTCGACTTGGTCGGCCGACAGCCGGGCGACCGGGGCGAGGCTCGTGGCCCTGATGAACCGCTCGTCTTCGCCGACGGCCGTGCCGCCGGCGAAGACCCGGTCCGCCACGACGAGGGAGCCGAGGGCCGCCTCACCGTCCGCCGCCGCGTCGGCCACGCCGCGCGTGCTGGTCGCCCGCAACCGCGCGCGCGTGTGGTCGATGAGTTCGGTGACGGTGAACGGTTCCGGTCCGGCGGGCCGCGAAGCCCTTCCGGCGGGATTCTCGGCGGGCAGCAGCGGCACGGCGATCGACCACCGCGAGGCGGCCGCCGCATAGCCGAGGAAGGGCGTGTACCCGCTGTACACCGTGACGTTCCCGTCCTGCGCCTCCCGGATGGCCGCGAGCCGCTCGGCCATCCACTTGCGCGGCGGCACGTTCGGGCGGGGCTGCCGGGAGAACGCCTCGCGGGTCATGGTCGTGCGCAGCACCTGGTCGACGGCGAGATCATGGCGTACGACCGTCACGTACGCGAGCGCCATCGCCGTGACGGACACCAGCGCGGCCGGCACCCCGGCCAGGTAGGAGCCCAGCAGCCAGCTCACGAACGCGGGGCTGGGCAGCGACGAGAGGGCGACGCCGAAGGAGAACGCGAAGAGCACCGCGATGCCCGCCGCGACCGCCGTGCCCACCAACACCCTGCCCTCGGGCTGGTGCCGGCCGCGGGTGGCCAGGCTGGGGCGGCCGCCCGCCTGCCGGGTGATCGACAGGAACAGCGAGACGAACAGCAGCCACAGCGGCGCGAACACGGCCACGAGGGCGAACGCGCCGGTCAGCCGCAGGTCCCGGCGGTGCCGCAGCTCCTGTGCCGTCAGACAGTGCCGTACGACCGTCACCAGGTCGACGTCGGGCGAGGGGGCCACCGCCCCGGCCTCGTCGGCCAGGACGTCCTCCACCACGCGGTCGGCGAATTCCTCGTCCAGGTAGGCCGCGGCGCACAGGTACCGGGTGACGTCACCCGGCGCGCTCCCGACCGGCATGTGGACCGGAGCGGTGGTCATGCCGAGCCCTCCCTTGCTCCAGCGGCTCAGCCGCGTGGCAGAGTCCTTGATGACTGTTCCCGGCGCACCGGTGGTCAGGAGGGCGAGCAGCGCGCCGACCGCGAGACCGAAGAGGAGAGCGCTGCGCAACAGGTCCTTGACCAGCACGTCGGCCGGTGAGATCGGCACGTCGTCGGCGAAGGCCTCGTGCAGACCCCACCAGACCAGGTTGGCCAGCGCCGCCACCAGCACGCCCGCCGCGAGGCAGCGGAGCCGGCGCGCCGCCCCGCCGCCCGACAGTCGCCGGGCGAAGAGGGCGAGCCCCGCGAGCAGGACCAGGACCGCGAGATCGTTCACGACCAGCGAGGACGTGCCGCCGTACCGGTCGGCGGACACCTCCCAGCGGGGCAGGAACGCAGCCTCCACGAGCCAGCGCAGGAGCTTGTCGTCGGACAGCTCTATGTAAAACTTCTCGGTGTAGTAGTCCGAGAGCGGCCGCTGCACCCACGGGCTGCCCGCGAGCACAACGAGCACGACGAGCAGCGCGGGGCGCCCGCGTGAGACCGAGGGCGTGCCCGACGCACGCCGACGAGACATGAACACCTGGGGTTCCCCCATCCCCCGATCCCCCCGGCCCCCGGGATCAGTGGCCGTACCCTAGGGCATCCCCTCTCCCGGCGACCGTGAATCCCATCAACACCACCAGCTACTGCCGATACCCGCTCAGGAACCGTCCGATCCGCCCGATCGCCGCCTCCAGGTCCTGCGCGTGAGGCAGCGTCAGGATGCGGAAGTGGTCCGGGGCCGGCCAGTTGAAACCGGTGCCCTGGACGACCTGGATCTTCTCCCGCAGCAGCAGGTCCAGGACGAACTTCTCGTCGTCGTGGATCTTGTGGACCTTGGGGTCGAGGCGCGGGAAGGCGTAGAGCGAGCCCTTCGGCTTCACGCACGTCACACCGGGAATTTCGTTGAGCTTCTCCCAGGCCACGGTGCGCTGTTCGTGCAGCCGGCCGCCGGGTGCGGTCAGTTCGTGGATGGACTGGCGGCCGCCGAGCGCGGCCTGGATGGCGTACTGCGCGGGAGCGTTGGCGCACAGCCGCATGGAGGCCAGCATGGTCAGGCCCTCCAGGTAGTTCCTGGCGTGCTGCCTGGGACCGGTGATCACCAGCCAGCCCGAGCGGAAGCCCGCCACCCGGTACGTCTTCGACAGGCCGCAGAAGGTCAGGACGACCAGGTCGGGGGCGAGCGCGGCGACCGAGTGGTGCACGGCGTCGTCGTACAGGATCCGGTCGTAGATCTCGTCGGCGAAGACCATCAGGCCGTGCCGGCGGGCGAGGTCGAGGATGCCCTCGATGATCTCCTTCGGGTAGACCGCGCCGGTGGGGTTGTTCGGGTTGATGATGACGACGGCTTTGGTGCGGTCGGTGATCTTCGAGGCCATGTCGTCCAGGTCCGGGTACCAGTCGGCCTGTTCGTCGCAGAGGTAGTGGACCGCCTTGCCGCCGGCGAGGGTCGTGACCGCCGTCCAGAGGGGGAAGTCGGGGGCCGGGATGAGGATTTCGTCGCCGTCCTCGACGAGTGCCTGTACGGCCATCGAGATCAGTTCGGAGATGCCGTTGCCGAGGAAGACGTCGTCGACGTCGACCTCCAGGCCCAGGGTCTGGTAGCGCTGGACGACCGCGCGGCGGGCGGAGAGGACGCCCCGGGAGTCCGTGTAGCCGTGCGCCTGCGGGAGCATCCGGATCATGTCCTGGAGGATCTCCTCCGGCGCCTCGAAGCCGAACAGCGCGGGGTTGCCGGTGTTGAGGCGCAGCACGCTGTGGCCCGCCTCCTCCAGTGCGTCGGCGTGCTCGATCACCGGGCCGCGGATCTCGTAACAGACCTCGCTGAGCTTGCTCGACTGCCGGAACTCCATGCGCTGCTGCCTCTCCGGTTTCCTGTGTTGCTTGGTTTTACCAAGCAGGAGCTTGGAAAGTCCAACAACTTGTCTAGACTGCGTCGCATGTCACCTCGCCGAAGCTACGACCAGTACTGTTCCGCGGCCCGTGCCCTCGACGTCGTGGGCGACCGCTGGACCCTGCTGATCGTCCGGGAACTGCTGGCCGGTCCGCGCCGCTACACGGACCTGCACGCCGACCTGCCCGGCGTGAGCACCGACGTACTCGCCTCACGGCTGAAGGACATGGAGCGCGACGGCCTGACCACGCGACGCCGGCTGCCCCCGCCCGGCGCGGCCTACGTGTACGAACTCACCGCCCGCGGCCGCGAGTTGCTGCCCGTGCTCCAGGCCCTCGGCGCCTGGGGCGGACCCGAACTCGGCGAACGCCGGCCCACCGACGCCGTACGCGCGCACTGGTTCGCGCTGCCCCTGCTGCGCTCGCTGGAAGGGGACGGGCTCGTCGAAGTGCGGCTGGAGGAGGGGGACTTCCATGTGTACGTCGGCGCACAGGACGGTCCCGCGTACGGCGACGGGCGGGCCCCCCGCGAGCCCGACGCCCGGCTGGTCCTGGACGCCGGGACCTGCGAGGCCCTCAGCCGCGGCGAGTTGACCCTGCCGCACGCGGTGCGCGACGGCCGGGTCGAGGTGACGGGGGACGGCACGATCGCCAAGGTGCTGCGCGAGGCGTGAGGATGGCTCGCCGTGTCTGTGCGGGGCGGGTCTGTCGAGGGGGCGTCGGGCGGCACGGTCGCCGGGGTGTTGCGGGAGGCGTGGGAGAGGCCTGCCGTGTCTGTGCGGGGCGGGTCCGTCGAGGGGGCGTCGGGCAGCACGACCGCCAGGGTGTTGCGCGAGGCGTGAGAATGGCCCGCCGTGCCTGAGCGCGGCGGGCCCTCGACGGAGCGTCAGGCGCTCGGTGGCACCCGGTGCGGGCGTCCCGACCCGCGCGTCAGCGCATACCCGCCGACACCCGCCAGCGCGGCGAGCGCACCGCCGATCGCGGTCCACACCCACCGGTCGGACCACCAGCCGGAGGACCAGCCGTCCTCGGGCTCGATGGCGGACAGCACGGCGGACGAGGACTTCTCCGAACCGTCGTCCTCCGCCTGGGACTTCACCGCGACGCCCGGCACCAGCGGCTCGGCCAGTGAACCGTCCACCGCGGCGGACCCACCGATGTCCTTGGAGTCGGCCCGGACCTCGGTGCTCACCGGGAGACCCAGGTCGGCCGTGGTGAGACCGACTGCCGTCAGACGGACGTAGTACGTGCCCGGCAGCGGGTCGTTGGCCCAGGTCTCGGACCAGGCCCGGACCGTGCGCAGGGTGCAGGCCAGCTCCACCGAGGAGGAGTCCGCCGCGGCGGTACGGGTCTGCGCGCCGTACTGGCAGGACTGGCGGCGGCGCAGGCCGTCGTACACGTCGATCTGCCAGGTCTGCGCGGCATGGGTCTCGGGCAGCTTCACCGTCGCCTTCACGGTGGGCCGCTGTCCGCTGTCCGCGGGGAACGACCAGTACAGGTAGTCGCCCGTGGAACCGCTCGCCGTGGCCGTCTGCCCCTGCTCGACCTCGGTCGCCGTACGGAAGGACGTGCCCGCCTGGGTGGGCGCGTCACCGTCCGCCGAGGCCGAACCCGTGGGCGTCGGCGAGGAGTCGGCCGCGGCCGGTGCGACGGCCAGCCCGAGCATCAGCAGGGAAGCGCTGAACGCGCGTGTGATCCGCATCAGTTGGTCCTCCAGACCGCGACCCGCCAGCGTGACAGCCAGCCCCAGAGCAGACCGGCGACGAAGCCGGCGAGGATCAGCGCACCGAGCAGCCACCAGCCGCGCCCGAGGCCGAAGGAGGCCACGTCGCTCGCCTTCGACGGCCCGTCCACGACATCGACGTTCAGCTCGAGAGGCAGACCCGGAGTGGTCTTCACCCCGGAGGCCGCCGAGAAGGAGTTGGTGACCTGGAGGCACACGGTCTCGGCGGGGGCGTCCTCGTCGTCGCTCTCCGCCTTCGGGTACCTGAGCCCCGTGGAGAGCACGTCCGTACGGCCGTTGCCCGCGCCCTCGCCGCGCACGATCTCGCGCCCGTGCACGGTGACCGCCCGCAGCAGCACCCCGTACGACGGGTTCACGGCCCGGTCCGCTCCCACGCTCACCGAGGCCCGCAGCTCCTGGCCCGGGTCGACGTCCACCCGGTACCAGCGCTGCTGGGTGAACTCCTCGCGGTCGGTGTACAACCCGGACTTCAGCGTGGGCGCCGTGGCGCACGTGCCGGCACCTTGAGTGGCCACCGGCGTCACCACCGGGTCGGCCGCGCGGTCCACCAACTGGTTGACCTTGTCGGTGAGTTCGTCGGCGTGCTCGACCGAGGTGTAGGTACCGCCGGTCGCCTCCGCGATGCAGCTCAGCTGCTGCCGCATCTTGGTGTTCGGGACCAGGCCGAGGGTGTCGATGGTCAGCCCGATGCCCTTGGCGGCGATCTCACGGGCCACCTCGCACGGGTCGAGCGGGGCGCAGGTGTCCTCGCCGTCGCTGATCAGCACGATCCGCTTGGAGGAGGCGCTGTCGGTGAAGTCGCCGGCGGACTTCAGCAGGGCGGGGCCTATCGGGGTCCAGCCGGTGGGCGAGAGCGTCGCCACCTGTGTCTTGGCCTCGGTGCGGTCCAGCGTGCTGACCGGGTAGAGCTGCGCGGTGTCCTTGCAGCCCGTCTTCTGGTTGTCGCCCGGGTAGTTGGCGCCGAGGGTCCGGATGCCGAGCTGGACCTCTTCGGGCGTCGCGTCCAGCACCTCGTTGAAGGCCCGCTTCGCCGCCGCCATCCGGGTGCCGCCGTCGATGTCCGCCGTCCGCATCGAGCCGCTCACGTCGAGGACGAGATCGACCTGCGGCGCGGTACCGCTCGTGGGTTCACCGGCGAACGCCGCGACCGGGAAGACGATCCCGGCCGTCAGGGCGGCGAGCAGGGCGCACACTCCTGCCGCCGGCCGTTTTCTTGTGATCATCGCCGGATCCTATTGATCAGGTGCGCCGGGCTCCAAAACGGCCGCTCACCGGAGTGCGAAACGGCAGCTCAGAGCAGGGGGTTGGGCAGGTGGGTCCACTGGTCGCCCGGCGTCGCCGGTGAGAGCCGCATCAGCGTCAACGCCTTCGCGGGCAGCGGTTGTTCGAGCAGCGCGGCCAGATCGGGGGTGCGCGGAAGGTCCCGTACGGCCGTCTCCAGCGCCCCTCGCAACGCCGTCGCCGAACCCGCCGTACCCGCGAGGGCTCCGGCCACCAGGGAGCCGAACAGCTTGCGCCGCAGGGTCGTCACGTCGTCGGTGACGACCCGCCCGGACAGTGCCGGGACCGGGATGCCGTGCCGTGCCAGCCTGGCCGGGCTGACCCGGATGTCGGCGAGGTCCCGGTAGACCAGGCTGAGCGGCGCACCCGACTCGGACAGGACGACGAGGAGGTTCTGGCCGTGTGCCTCCAGGGCGACGCCGAGCTCCAGGAGCCGCAGCCCGGCGGTGAGGGCCAGTCGGGCGAACTCCGCCAGCCATGCGGGGGATTCGGGCAGTCCGGTGGTGGCGAGGGCCGCCACGGGGAGGACCCGGTCGCCGTACGCCTGCGGCGACTCCCGCAACACGGCCGCCAGATCAGGGGAGTTGGCCGTCACCGCCCCCAGCGTACGGGTGAAGTGCAGGAGGCCGTCCATGCGTTCCGCGAGCGTCTCCGCGAACTCCGAAAGGATCGCCGACATGCTGATCGAGTAGACGGAGATGTCCCGCACCGAAGACGTGATCCGGGCACTCAACGCGGTCTTCACATGCGGTCCGCCGCTCAGGGCGAGGGTACGCAGGGACATCAACGGGTGCGCGTCGAGGCCCTCCGTGACGGGTCGCTTCAGCACATGTTCCGCCTGCCACGGGTGCACGGGCAGCAACAGCCGCCCCCCGTCCCGCATCTGAACCGGCCACGCGCCCGTCACCAGGCACTCCTCGGCAGGCACCGGCACGAACCCCAGCCGTACCACCGGCCGGTGCTCGGGGCCGTAGGCCAGCTGCTCGGCCACCGAGAAGCCGGGCCGGGAGCGGCAGTTGGGGTGGTAGGGGTGCCCGTCGACGATCCGCTGCTCCCACTCCCAGTCCCGCTCCGGCCACTCCTTCGACCGGGGCGGCTGTCCTGCCCTCGACAGCGCCAACGAGGCGACGCTGTCGGCGAGTTCGGACGAGAAGTCCGCTCCGTGCGGCACGCCGAGGTCGGCGATCAAACGCGCCGGATCGTCGTGGGCGACCTCGTCGAGCCGTACGACGCCGACCTGGGCGGCGGTGGCGAACGGGTCCGGGTGCGGGCCGTGCAGCCGCCGGCCGTCCCAAAGGCGCAGGGTCAGGCCCTCCCGGCCGGCCTCCCGCGCCGTGACCCAGGGCAGCGGCTCGTGCGTGAGCCCCCGCCACAGCCGCGACAGCACGGCCGCGCGGGCGCCGGGCAGCTCGGCCGTGTACCGCACCAGGAGCTCGGGGCGTACGACGGCCAGCTCGTCGGCGAACTCGGCCTCGGCGGCGCGGGGACGGTGCACGGGGGGACTCCTCGGGTACGACTGGTGTCACGGTGGGTGGTGACGGCAGACATACTGATCGTCATCGCACCAGATGAACCGTAGAGAACGAGTGAACCGCGTGGATCTCCTGCCCCCGCCGGCCGGCACCGCCGTCGCACACCGCGCCGACGCGTACGCGGCGGCGCCCCTGCTGAACTGCCTGCTGCGCGAGGTGGCCGTGCCGCTCCCGGAACCCGGCGAGCGCCCGGTGTACCGGCTGCCCGGCGGGCGACTGCTCAGGGTGCGGGGCCACCGGCGGCCCGCCGAGCCCGAGGTGTACGCGGAGGGTGGCTGGCGGCGGGTCGGTCACCCCGAACTCGTGAAGCTCACCGTCGAGGAACTGACCCGGCACACCGGTGGGTCCAACCACGAGCTGCCCGCCGAGATGATCGACAGCCGGGACGCGGTGGCCGCGCTGCTCACGGCCCGGGACCGGGCGACGGCGCCGGGCGACCCGTATCAGCGCTCCGAGCAGTGCCTCATCACCGGCCATCCCCACCACCCCGCCCCCAAGGCCCGCGGCGGCGGCCCCGTCGCCACCTGGCTGCCGTACGCCCCCGAGGCCCATGCCCGTTTCCCGCTGGTCCTGCTCGGGGTGCGCGAGGACGCCGTCGTCGAGGAGGGCGACACCGCGGCCCTCGACGCCCTCGGCGAGGCCCCGCCCGGCTACCGGCTGCTGCCCGCCCACCCCTGGCAGCTCGACCTGGTGGACTGTGCGGAGGCCTTCGAGGACGGCCGCCTGGTCCGGCTCGGCACGACCGGCTTCGAGACCTGGCCGACCGCGGCGATCCGCACGGTGTACGCCCCCTCGCGGGATCTCTTCCTCAAGTTCAGTCTCGACGTCCGCATCACGAACGACATCCGGCGGCTCTGGCGCCACGACCTGCTCAAACTCCGCCGTACGGATGAAGCGGCCGTGACCGCCTTCGACGCGAGCCCCGGCAGTGCCGCCTGGCTGAGTGACCGCGGCTACCGCACCGCCGACTTCGCCTTCGAGGAGCTGGCCGTACTGGTCCGCGACGGTCTGCGCGACCATGTACGGCCCGGGACGACCCCGCTGCTCGCCGCGGCCCTGGTGGAGGGCTTCGAGGGCAACCCGCTCGACGCCGCCGAGGATCCGGCGGCCTGGTGGGAGGCGTACCTGGGCGTGGTCGTCCCGCCCGCCCTCGCGGCCTTCGCCGACCACGGCGTCGTACTCGAGGCGCATCTCCAGAACACCCTGGTCGCCGTGGACGCCGACGGTACGCCCGTGCAGGCGCTGTTCCGGGACGCGGAGGGCGTGAAGCTGCTGCCGGACGTCCCGCGCGCGGCCGGGTGGGAGCGGCTGGTGTACTGCCTGGTCGTGAACCACCTGTGCGAGGTCGCCGCGGCCCTCGCCGAACGCCGGCCGGGCTTCGATCCCTGGCCCGCCGCCCGCCGCGAACTGTCCCGCCACGACCTCCCCGAAGCCACCGCCCTCCTCACCGCGCCCACCCTGCCGGGCAAGACGAACCTGCTCCTGAGGTGGACGGGGGCCGACGGGGCGGACGCCCGCTACCTGCCGCTGCCGAACCCACTGGCCGGCACGTGATCCGAGGCGCCCTCTGGTAAAGGCCTCCTCAGCATCCGCCGTCCGGTGAACCCCCGGACGGCATTGTCCTCCCATCAGTACCCCCTGGGGGTAGGGTGCGTAATCACTGATCGGCGAGAACGGCACAGGTGATCCCATGGCGAGGCGAGCGGGGCGCAGCGGAGGCGGGGCCGCCCGCCGGGCGTGTGTTTCCTCGCTGCCCGGCATGGCGCAGGCTGCCTTGCCCGCCACGGGCCACGCCGCGCCCGGCATGTCCGGCAAGGAGGAACCGTCCTTCTCCAGCAGTCTTCCGTCGGCCCTGTCCGGGCATGCTCCCGGCGCTGTGGTGAGCCGAACTCGGCCCGGTCTGTCCGTCCTGCCGCAGCTGTGCATATAGGCCGCCCGCACGGCGCTCGATGCGCCGTGCCGCCGCGTCCCCCATCCGCAGGTGCACAGCAGAGGACAACGAAAAATGGACAGCATCAACCGCCGCTCCGTCCTGCTCGCCGGACTGGGAGCCGTCGGCGCCGGCGCGCTCACCGTCTGCGGCAGCGGCTCCAGCGCCGAGGGCGACACCCTGGCCGGCCCCTCCGGATCCGCGGTCGCCGCCCCCGAGAAGAAGCGGCCCCGCACCGGACAGCAGCAGCAGCTCACCCTGGCCGCCGTACCCACGATCATCGACCTGGGCGATGGGGTCACGCCCGAGACCTGGGCCTTCGACGGACGCCCCCTGGGCAAGGAGGTCCGGCTCTCCGTCGGTGACACCCTGGTCGCCGAGCTGTCCAACCAGCTCCCGGCCGGGACCACCACGTCGGTCCACTGCCACGGCATCGCCCTGCGCAACGACATGGACGGCGCCCCGCCGGTCACCCAGAGCCCCGTCCGGACCGGCGAGAGCTTCACCTACAGGGTCGTCGCCGACACCCCAGGCACCTACTTCCTGCACCCGCACGTCGGAGTCCAGCTCGACCGCGGCCTGTACGCCCCGCTGATCGTCGAGGACCCCGACGAGGCCCTCGGCTACGACGAGGAGTGGGTCGTCCTCCTCGACGACTGGCTCGACGGTGTCACCGGCACGCCGGACGAGGTCTTCGCGGAACTCAGGCACGGCATGGGCGGCATGGGCATGGGCGGCACGGAGACGGGCGGGAGCGCCCCCAGCTCCAGTGGCACGCGGAGCCACGACATGGGGGACATGGGCGGCATGGGCATGGGAGGCGGCTCCGCGCCCCCCTCCGCCTCGGCCTCCTCGGCCGGCAGCATGCCGACGAAGTTCATGCTCATGGGTGCCACCAGCGACCTGCTCGGCGGTGACGCCGGCGACGTGAAGTACCCGTACCACCTGATCAACGGCCGCGTGGCGACCGACCCTGACGTCTACACGAGCCGGCCCGGCAAGAAGGTACGACTGCGGATCATCAACGCCGGCTCGGACACCGCCTACCGGGTCGCCCTCGGCGGCCACAGGCTGACCATCACCCACACCGACGGCTTCCCGGTCGAGCAGCAGGAGGTGGACGCCCTGCTGATCGGCATGGGCGAGCGGTACGACGTCCTGGTCACCCTCGGCGACGGCGTCTTCCCGCTCGTCGCGCTCGCCGAGGGCAAGGACGCGAACGGCCTGGCCCTCGTGCGTACCGGCGCCGGGGGCAAGCCCTCGGCGAGCGTCCGCCCGACGGAACTCGACGGCATGATCATGACGGCGTCCGAGCTGCGCGCCGTCGACGACGTGCGCCTGAAGGCCGCCGGGACCGACGTCACGCACCGGATCAGGTTCACCGGCAACATGACGGAGTACAACTGGGCCATCAACGGCATGCCGTTCGACATGAACGATCCCGGGGCGCATCCCATCGTCGTCCACGAGGGGCAGCGCGTACGGCTCGACTTCATCAACGGCACCGACATGTGGCATCCGGTGCACCTGCACGGCCACACGTACCAGATCGGCGATTCCGGGCCCCGCAAGGACACCGCGATCGTGCTGCCCCGGCACAAGGTGTCCGTCTTCCTCGACGCCGACAACCCGGGCCAGTGGATGCTGCACTGCCACAACGCCTACCACGGTGAGGCCGGGATGATGGCGAACCTGGCCTATCAAGCCTGACCGGCCCCCGGGCGGGGCGTGTGAGGCCGGGCATCGATCTCGGTGATCAGGGCGTCGATGCGGGTCCTGATCTCGTCGCGAATCGGGCGGACGGACTCGACGCCCTTGCCCGCCGGGTCCTCCAGGGCCCAGTCGAGGTACTTCCTTCCCGGGAAGACCGGGCAGGCGTCGCCGCGGCCCATCGTGATGACGTAGTCGGACGCCTGGACGGCTTCGGTGGTCAGGATCTTCGGCCGGGCCTCGGAGATGTCGATGCCGAGCCCCTTCATGGCCTCGACCGCGGCGGGGTTGACCTGCGGCCCCGCTCATCGACCCGAACGTCCACTCCTGCGGCACCGTCCGCCCGCACGGGGTCAACGAGCTCTCCCACCCGGAGAAGGACGTCTACCTGGTCGGCATGAAGTCCTACGGCCGTGCTCCCACGTTCCTCGCCATGACCGGTCACGAGCAGGTCCGGTCCGTCGCCGCCGCGATCGCCGGCGACCAGGAGGCGGCGGAGCGCGTCGAGTTGACGCTGCCGGAGACGGGCGTCTGCGGCGGTGCCGGTCTGTTCGACGAGACCGATGCCGCCGCGAGCGGCGAGGCCGGGGGCTGCTGCGCGGCTCCGGCCACCCTGCGGATCGGCGTCGGCGCCCCGGCCGGCGGCTGCTGAGCCCTACGGGGTGACCAGCGCCTTGCCGGCCAGGTAGACCGTGTTGGTCGCGGTGCGGCCTTGCAGCGGGTTGTCGAACTCGACGACGTGCGCCGCCACTTGGGCGAAGACCCCCTTGAGTGCGAAGGTGAACTGGTCATCGGGCGGATCGTTCGACCACAGGGCGAACAGGCCGTCGGGGTGGAGGTGTGCGGCCAGGGCGCGGAGCCCGGCCGGCTGGTAGAGCGCCGCGTGGCGTGGGTGCAGAACGTGGCGCGGTGAGTGGTCGACGTCCAGCAGGATGGCGTGGAAGCGGCGGCCTGGCCGCTCCGGGTCCAGGCCGCCGGGATCAGCGGCCAAGGCGAAGAAGTCGCCGTGCACCAGACGGCAGCGGGTGTCCGACGCCAGCCCGGCGCCGAGCGGGACCAGGCCGCGCCGGTGCCAGTCGATGACTTCGGCGAGCGCGTCGATCACCGTCAGCGAGCGGACCCGGGGGTCGTCCAGCGCCGCCCGGGCGGTGTAGCCGAGTCCGAGGCCGCCGACCGCGACGTCCAGTTCGGCGCCCGGGAGCTCGGCCAGGGCGAGTTCCGCCAGTGCGATCTCGCCGCTGGTGAAGAGGCTGGACATCAGGAACTCGTCGCCGAGTTTCACCTCGTACACGTCCTCGCCCGACTCCGGATGGCGCCGCCGCCGCAGGCTGATCTCGCCGATCGGCGTCGGTTGCCAGTCGATCTCCTCGAAACGCAGACTCATCCGTTCACCTTTCCGGCGTCGTTGGCGTCCTGGTGCCGGCATCCGGCGGGGCGGCCCCGGGTGTGTCCCCGCCTGGACGCGGTGGAGGACCCGGGGCCGGGGGCGGTCAGGCGTCGATGATGACCGGGATGATGAGGGGCTTGCGGCGGTGGGTGCGGAACGCCCAGTTCGCCACGGCGCGGGCGAGGAGCTGTTCGAGCTGATGCGGATCCCCGACGCCTTCCTCGGCCGCGGTGGCCAGGGCCTTCTCGATGACGGGGACGACCGGCTCGAAGGTGGCGTCGTCGTGGACGAACCCACGGGCCAGGAAGTCGGGGGCCTCGGCGAGGGCGCCGGTGTCCGCGTCGACGATCGCCACCACCGTGACCACGCCTTCGGAGGCGAGGGTGAGGCGGTCCTTGAGGGAGGCTTCGGTGGCGCCGCCGACCTCCATGCCGTCCACGTAGACGTTCCCGGCGGGAACCTTGCCGGTGATGGACGCGCGCCCGTCGACGAGGTCCACGACGACACCGTCCTCGGCGATGACGACGCGGTCCGGGTCGACACCGGTACGGATGGCGAGGTCGCCGTTGGCCCGCAGGTGACGCCATTCGCCGTGTACGGGCATGACGTTGCGGGGCTTGACGATGTTGTAGCAGTAGACGAGTTCGCCGGCGCTGGCGTGCCCGGAGACGTGCACCTTGGCGTTGCCCTTGTGGACGACGTGGGCGCCCCACCGGGTCAGTCCGTTGATCACCCGGTAGATGGCGTTCTCGTTGCCGGGGATGAGGGAGCTGGCGAGCAGGACGGTGTCGCCCTTGCCGATGCGGATCTGGTGGTCGCGGGTGGCCATCCGCGACAGGGCGGCCATCGGTTCGCCCTGGGAGCCGGTGCACACCAGAGTGATCTTGTGGTCCGGGAGCTTCTCCAGCTCCTTCGTGCTCACGACCAGACCGGACGGGACCTTCAGATAGCCCAGGTCACGGGCGATGCCCATGTTGCGGACCATCGAACGGCCGACGAAGGCGACCTTGCGGCCGTGCTGGTGGGCGGCGTCCAGGACCTGCTGGATGCGGTGCACATGGCTGGCGAAGCTGGAGACGATGACCCGGCGCGGCGCGGTGCGCATCACCTGCTCGATCGCCGGGTTCAACTCACGCTCGGAGGTGGTGAAGCCGGGTACCTCGGCGTTGGTGGAGTCGGTGAGGAACAGGTCCACACCCTCCTCGCCGAGGCGGGCGAAGGCGCGCAGGTCGGTGATGCGGTCGTCGAGCGGGAACTGGTCCATCTTGAAGTCGCCGGTGTGCAGCACCATCCCGGCACCGGTGCGGATGGCGACCGCGAGGCTGTCCGGGATGGAGTGGTTGACCGCCACGAACTCGCAGTCGAAGGGCCCGAACCCGCGCCGGTCGCCCTCCCGCACCCGCACCGCGCGCGGACGGATGCCGTGCTCCTTGAGCTTGGCCTCCAGGAACGCCAGCGTCAGCTTGGAACCGACGACGGGGATGTCGCGCCGCTCGCGCAGCAGGTACGGCACGCCGCCGATGTGGTCCTCGTGGCCGTGGGTGAGGACGATGGCCACGACGTCGTCCAGCCGGTCCCGGATCGAGGTGAAGTCCGGCAGGATCACGTCCACGCCGGGCTGGGTCTCCTCGGGGAACAGCACGCCGCAGTCGACGATGAGCAGCTTGCCGGCGTATTCGAAGACGGTCATGTTGCGGCCGATCTCACCCAGGCCGCCCAGGGCGACGACGCGCAGCCCTCCCTCGGGAAGCGGCGGGGCGGCTTTCAGTTCGGGGTGTGGGTGGCTCATACCTTGACGTTACCCGGAGAGTGGGACGGGTTGATCCACTGCCTGCCGTGTGACGGGTCGGACGCTCCTCGTCGGTCACCCTCGGTTACTATGCTCTCTTCATGCCGGAGGCCGGCGGTACGGGGCGCCTCCGAACCAACCGTGGACCAAGGTCGATGAATCGGATGGCCTGAGACATGCTGAGAGAGGTCACCGCGACCCGCTACGTCGAGCCCCTGCGCTCCGGCGGCTCGGTGCCCGGCGTCGTCGAGGCCGATGACCTGGGCACCTACGTCGTGAAGTTCACCGGTTCCGCCCAGGGCCGGAAGGCGCTGGTCGCCGAGGTGATCGTCGGCGAGCTGGCGCGGGCACTGGGGCTGCGCTTCCCCGAGCTGGTGCTCGTGCAGTTCGACCCGGAGATCGCCGACAGCGAGCCGCACCAGGAGGTGCGGGACCTGCACGCGGTGAGCGCCGGCGTGAACCTCGGCATGGACTATCTGCCGGGTGCGCGTGACTTCACCCCCGAGATCGCCAGGACCTTCCCGGTGGATCCGCTGGAGGCCGGCCGGGTCGTCTGGCTCGACGCGCTGACCGTCAACGTCGACCGTACGGTCCACAGCTCGAACCTGATGGTCTGGCCGACGCTCGGCATCGCGCCCCCGCGGCTATGGCTGATCGACCACGGTGCCGCCCTCGTCTTCCACCACCGCTGGGAGGGCACGGACCCGGCGAAGTCCTACGACTTCCGCCACCACGCCCTCGGCCACTACGGCCCGGACGTGCGCGCCGCCGACGCGGAACTGGCGCCCCGCGTCACTCCCGATCTCCTGCGTGAGGTCACCGCGGCGGTCCCCGACGCCTGGCTCACCGACTTCGCGACCCCGGCCGAGGCGCGCGAGGCCTATGTGACGTACCTCCACACGCGCGTGCGGGCCTCCGAGTCATGGCTGCCCACCGACTTCCCCACCCGGGAGGAACTCGCCGCCGAGGAGGCCCGGCGGGCGGAGAGAACACAGGAAGGCCGGCCCGAGTGGCTGAAGCGGGTCCCCGACCTGCACGGCAAACCGGCCGCGGAACAGGATTGGTCGGTGCACCTGAAATGAGTGGCCGTGTCGAGATCGAGTACTGCACCCAGTGCCGCTGGCTGCCGCGCGCGGCCTGGCTGGCGCAGGAACTGCTCACGACCTTCGAGACCGAGCTGACGGAACTGGCCCTGAAGCCCGGCAAGGGCGGGATCTTCGTCGTGCGCGTCGACGACGAGGTGGTCTGGGACCGGCGTGAGCAGGGCTTCCCGGAGCCCACGGCGGTCAAGCAGGCCGTACGCGACCGAGTGGCCCCGGGAAAGTCCCTGGGCCACTCGGACAAGTGAGCCTGGTGAAGATCAGCCGCGCAGCTGCTCGTACGCCGGCAGCGTGAGGAAGTCGGCGTAGTTCTCGTCCAGCGAGACTTCCAGCAGCAGGTCGTGGGCCTGCTGCCAGTGACCGGCGGCGAACGCCTCCTCGCCGAGCTCGGCACGGATGTTCGCGAGCTCCTCGGCGGCGACCTTGCGGGCCAGCTCCGGGGTGGCCCGCTCGCCGTTCTCGAACTCGACGCCCGCGTTGATCCACTGCCAGATCTGCGAACGGGAGATCTCCGCGGTGGCCGCGTCCTCCATGAGGTTGAAGATGGCCACCGCGCCGAGGCCGCGCAGCCAGGCCTCGATGTACCGGATGCCGACCTGGACGGCGTTGACCAGGCCGTTGTACGTCGGCCTGGCCTTCAGCGAGTCGATCGCGATGAGGTCGGCCGCCTCGACGTGGACGTCCTCGCGCAGGCGGTCCTTCTGGTGGGGCTTGTCGCCGAGCACCTTGTCGAAGGACTCCATGGCGATCGGGACCAGGTCGGGGTGGGCGACCCAGGAACCGTCGAAGCCGTCTGAGGCCTCGCGGTCCTTGTCGGCGCGGACCTTCTCGAAGGCGACCTTGTTGACCTCGGCGTCCCGGCGCGACGGGATGAAGGCCGCCATGCCGCCGATCGCGTGCGCGCCCCGCTTGTGGCAGGTACGGACGAGGAGTTCGGTGTACGCGCGCATGAACGGGGCGGTCATCGTGACCGCGTTGCGGTCGGGGAGGACGAACTTGGCGCCGCCGTCACGGAAGTTCTTGACGATGGAGAACAGGTAGTCCCAGCGGCCCGCGTTCAACCCGGAGGCGTGGTCGCGGAGTTCGTAGAGGATCTCCTCCATCTCGTACGCGGCCGTGATCGTCTCGATCAGGACGGTCGCGCGGATGGTGCCCTGCGGGATGCCGCAGTACTCCTGCGCGAAGACGAACACGTCGTTCCACAGGCGGGCTTCGAGGTGCGACTCGGTCTTCGGGAGGTAGAAGTACGGGCCCTTGCCGAGGTCGAGCAGCCGCTGGGCGTTGTGGAAGAAGTACAGGCCGAAGTCGACGAGTGCGCCGGGGACCTGGGCGCCGTTCGCGTCGACCAGGTGGCGTTCGTTCAGGTGCCAGCCGCGGGGACGCATGACGACAGTGGCGAGCTCTTCGCCGGCCTTGAGCGCGTAGGACTTGCCCGACTTCTCGTCGGTGAAGTCGATGTTCCGGGTGTACGCGTCCGCGAGGTTGACCTGGCCGAGGACGACGTTCTCCCACGTCGGCGCCGAGGCGTCCTCGAAGTCCGCGAGCCACACCTTGGCGCCGGAGTTCAGGGCGTTGATGGTCATCTTGCGGTCGGTGGGGCCGGTGATCTCGACCCGGCGGTCGTCCAGGGCCGCGGGGGAGGGGGCCACCTTCCAGGAGTCGTCCGCGCGGATCGCGGCGGTCTCCGGGAGGAAGTCGAGCGTGGAGGTGCGGGCGATCTCGGCGCGGCGCTCGGCGCGGCGGGCGAGGAGCTCGTCACGCCGGGGCGTGAACCGGCGGTGCAGCTCGGCCACGAAGGCGAGGGCCGCCTCGGTGAGGACCTCCTCCTGCCGCGGCAGGGGCTCGGCGTCGACGATGGCCAGCGGGGACGGCGCTGGTGCGGACATGAGCTGTCACTTCCTTCAGCGGTGGCACCGGGTGCCAGTCGAACCGGGTACGCGAGCGGCGCCCCTCGCAGAGGTAGGGCGCTTCTGAACAGTGGATACTAGTTTCCTCATCGTGGAAGTTCAATGGTTTGTTGATGTCGAGATTCTCCGGGTCGAGCGAAAGTGGCTCTGCGTGCCACCGCGTTCACTCAAGGTGCGCCAGATCCTCCGGCGTGTCGATGTCGTAGGGCTCGGCCACGTCCCCGCACTCGACGAGGGTGACGGCACGCTGGTGCTCCTTCAGGTAGGCGCGTGCCCCCCGGTCACCGGTCGCAGTCGCCGCGATCCCGGCCCAGTGCGCGGCACCGAAGAGGACGGGATGGCCGCGTACGCCGTCGTAGGCGGCCGAGGCGAGCGAAGTCTCGTCCTCGTACGCGGTGAGCACCCGGCGAACGGCGTCCGCTCCGATACCGGGCTGGTCGACGAGCGAGACCAGCGCGGCCCGCGCTGTCGTGCCGGCGAGCGAGTCGAGCCCCGCCCGCAGTGACGACCCCATGCCGTCGGCCCACTCCGGGTTCTCCACGAGCACGCAGCCACCGAGCTCGGCCCGCTTCCGTACGGCCGCCGCGGCCGCTCCCAGGACCACGTGCACACGGGTGCAGCCGGCCGTGCGCAGGACGCCGACCGCGTGTTCGACGAGCGGGCGGCCCCGGTGTTCGAGCAGTGCCTTGGGCCGCCCCCCGAGCCGTCGCCCGCCGCCTGCAGCAAGGAGCAGTCCGGCGACCTGCTGTTCGTTCTCCGTCATGCGTCCTGCATACCTGACGCGCCGGCGTGCGCCGGGTTTCCACGGGCTGAATTTCGGTCCGTACGGTGGCGCGCGGCGCCTTGCGTGGCGTTTACTGACCCGCGTCCCTCGGGGTCTGACCGCCGCCAAGGGGCTTCACGACGGTGGGGGCGCACGAAGGCGTGCAAGGGGGAGAGCTGTGTTGCGGAGCTTGGGGCAGAGGCCAGTGACCGGCAGCGAGAACGATCAGAGAGTGGCGGAACTGCGGACCGCCGTGTCCCGGCTGCGCCGTGAACTCGCCGCGCACCCGGCCGAGTTCCCCGACCGGGGCATCGCCGAGGACGAACTCGCCGCGCTGGCCGCCATGGCGATCGACGGCACGCCCGAAGTCCCGCGTCTGCGGCGGTCGTTACTGCTGATCGCCGGAGCGATCGGGTCGGTGAGCGCGCTGTCGCGGGGGCTGACCGACGTACGCAGGGCCGTGGAGTTGTTCGGGGAGCCGCGGCGCTAGGTCAGGTTGTCGGTCGGTGTACCGCCCCGGCCTGGGGCGGGACCGTCACGCCGGGTTCTGGCTGGCCAGTGCCTCCGACAGCTCCGCCGCCACCTGCTGGAGCACCGGCACGATCTTCTCGGTGGCCGCCTCGGTGACCCGCCCCGCCGGGCCGGAGATCGAGATCGCCGCCGCGGTGGGGGAGTTGGGCACCGAGACCGCGAGGCAGCGGACGCCGATCTCCTGCTCGTTGTCGTCGACCGCGTAGCCCTGGCCGCGCACGTCCTGCAGGGCGGCGAGGAAGCCGTCCGGCGTGGTGATCGTCTTCTCCGTCGCGGCCGGCATACCGGTCCGGGCGAGCAGGGCGCGCACCTCGTCGTCGGGGGTGTGGGCGAGCAGGGCCTTGCCGACGCCCGTGGAGTGCGGCAGGACGCGCCGGCCGACCTCGGTGAACATCCGCATCGAGTGCTTCGACGGCACCTGGGCGACGTAGACGATCTCGTCCC
This sequence comes from Streptomyces sp. NPDC005483, assembly GCF_040606035.1. Taxonomy (NCBI): domain Bacteria; kingdom Bacillati; phylum Actinomycetota; class Actinomycetes; order Kitasatosporales; family Streptomycetaceae; genus Streptomyces; species Streptomyces sp. NPDC005483. Next base: position 216,897 of record NZ_JBEXEA010000015.1, on the reverse strand, counting down.
CGTCGAGCAGCGCCATGTTGGCCGTCTCGCCGGTCTCCTCGACCAGGCGGGCGAGGTAGGGGCGGGCCCAGGTGCCCAGCAGTCGGGCGGCCGACTCGCCGAGGCGGATCAGGCGCGGGCCGAGGGCGTAGCGCCGGTTGGCCTGCTGGCGGACGTATCCGCAGGTCACGAGGGTCCGCATCAGGCGGTGGATGGTGGGCAGCGGCAGTCCGCTGCTCGCGGACAGTTCGCTCAGTCCGACTTCTCCGCCCGCGTCCGCCATCCGCTCCAGCAGATCGAAGGCGCGCTCGAGGGACTGGACCCCGCCACCGGCGGACTTGGCGGAGTCGGTGGTGCTGGCGCTGGACGTCGGCACGGCGCGTTCCTTTCGGGGCTGCCTGTCGGGTCTGGGCAGGAGGGCAGAAGCCTACCCGGCAGTCGGTTGACTCCCCGCTGGTGCATAGTTACGTTCTGCTTGTCGGAAGTCTAATTCCGCTTTGTGGAAACGTCTAGAGCGGCAACGTGTGGTGCATCGTGAGGAAGTGTGCCCTTGACGGCGCTCGACCGGGAGTGAAGACTCCTTCAACAGAAAGTTGAATTCCGTTACGCGGAAGTTAACGGCGGCAGAGAGGGGTCCGGGTGTCCGACATCGAACTGGTGCTGCGCTCGACGCGCGTCATCACACCCGAGGGGACGCGGCCCGCGTCCGTCGCGGTCGCCGCCGGGCGGATCACGGCCGTACTGCCGTACGAGGCTCCCGTGACCGAGGGCGCCCGCCTGGAGGACCTCGGCGACGACGTCCTGCTGCCCGGCCTGGTCGACACCCACGTGCACGTCAACGACCCCGGCCGCACCGAGTGGGAGGGCTTCTGGACCGCCACGCGCGCGGCGGCGGCCGGCGGCATCACCACCCTCGTCGACATGCCGCTCAACTCCCTCCCGCCCACGACGACGGTCGACCACCTCCGCGCGAAGCGGGAGGTCGCCGCCGACAAGGCCCACATCGATGTCGGATTCTGGGGCGGCGCCCTGCCCGACAACGTCAAGGACCTGCGTCCGCTGCACGAATCGGGTGTCTTCGGCTTCAAGGCGTTCCTGTCACCGTCGGGCGTCGACGAGTTCCCGCATCTCGACCAGGACGGGCTCGCCCGCTCCCTGGCCGAGATCGCCTCCTTCGGCGGCCTGCTGATCGTGCACGCCGAGGACCCCCACCACCTGGAGGCCGCCCCGCAGCAGGCCGGACCCAGGTACGCCGACTTCCTCGCATCCCGTCCGCGTGACGCCGAGGACACGGCGATCGCCCAACTCATCGCCCAGGCGAAGCGGTTGGACGCGCGCGTGCACGTCCTGCACCTGTCGTCGAGCGACGCGCTCCCGCTGATCGCCCAGGCCAAGGCGGACGGCGTCCGCGTCACCGTCGAGACCTGCCCGCACTACCTCACCCTCACCGCCGAGGAAGTCCCGGACGGGGCGAGCGAGTTCAAGTGCTGCCCGCCCATCCGGGAGTCCGCCAACCAGGACCTGCTGTGGCAGGCGCTGGCCGACGGCACCATCGACTGCGTGGTCACCGACCACTCCCCGTCCACCGCCGACCTCAAGACGGACGACTTCGCCACCGCGTGGGGCGGCATCTCGGGCCTCCAGCTGAGCCTGGCGGCGGTCTGGACCGAGGCCCGCAAGCGCGGTCACTCACTGGAGGACGTGGTCCGCTGGATGTCCGCGCGGACGTCCCAGCTCGTGGGCCTGGACCGAAAGGGCGCCATCGAGGCCGGCCGCGACGCCGACTTCGCGGTCCTCGCACCCGACGACACCTTCACCGTCGACCCGGCGGCCCTCCAGCACCGCAACCGCGTCACGGCGTACGCGGGCAAGACCCTGTACGGCGTGGTCAAGTCGACCTGGCTGCGCGGCGAACGCATCGTGGCGGACGGCGAGTTCACGGCCCCGAAGGGCCAACTGCTCACCCGTACACCCTGATTCCACCCGCACCGGCCCACTCCTGAAAGGCACGCATACGTGACGGCGATCCCGAGTTTCACCGGCGACGCGAATCCGTACGGAGGCGGTGACCCGTACGCGGACTACCGCACCGCCGACTTCCCCTTCACCCGGTACGCCGACCTCGCCGCACGGACGCTCGGTGCCGCAGTCATCGCCGCCAACGACGAGTTCTTCGCCCAGCGCGAGAACCTGCTCATGCCCGGGCGCGCCGAGTTCGACCCCGAGCACTTCGGACACAAGGGCAAGATCATGGACGGCTGGGAGACCCGGCGCCGCCGCGGTGCCTCGGCCGACCACCCCTGGCCGACGCCGGAGGACCACGACTGGGCGCTGGTGCGGCTCGGCGCGCCCGGCGTGATCCGGGGGATCGTCGTCGACACGGCGCACTTCCGCGGCAACTACCCGCAGGCGGTGTCGGTCGAGGGCGCGTCCGTGGCAGGCTCCCCGTCCCCGCAGGAACTGCTGGGCGACGACGTGAAGTGGACGACCCTGGTCCCCCGTACGCCGGTCGGCGGCCACGCGGCGAACGGCTTCCCGGTGTCGCTGGAACAGCGCTTCACGCACTTGCGGGTCAACCAGCACCCCGACGGCGGCATCGCCCGCCTGCGCGTGTACGGCGAGGTCGTCCCGGACCCGGCATGGCTGGAGGTCCTCGGCACCTTCGACGTGGTCGCCCTGGAGAACGGCGGCCAGGCGGAGGACGCGTCGAACCTCTTCTACTCACCGGCCTCGAACACCATCCAGCCGGGGCGTTCCCGCAAGATGGACGACGGTTGGGAGACCCGCCGCCGCCGTGACCGGGGCAACGACTGGATCCGCTACCGTCTCGTGGCCCAGTCCCAGATCCGGGCCGTCGAGATCGACACGGCGTATCTGAAGGGGAACAGCGCGGGCTGGGCGTCGGTTTCGGTGCGCGACGGCGAGGACGGCGACTGGCGCGAGATCCTCCCGCGCACCCGTCTGCAGCCCGACACGAACCACCGCTTCGTGCTGCCGGCCCCGGCGGTGGGCACGCACGCGCGCGTGGACATCTTCCCGGACGGGGGGATCTCGCGCCTGAGGCTGTTCGGTTCGCTGACGGAGGGCGGCGCGGCGGCGCTGTCTGCGAGGCACCAGGAGCTGGGCGGCTGAGGTCAGCTCCTCCGGCGTTCGAGGAGCGGGCCGAGGCCCCCACCGCGTCGACCACCCACCCGGACGTGGCGCAGCATAGCGCCACTCCGACGGAGAGGCCTGAGACGATCCGGGTGATGCTCTCGGTGAGCTGGGAGGGTGGCGCCAGGTGGCCCACCAGTCCCATCGTGCTGATCAGGGTCGGCGCGATGGCCATGCCCGCCATGAAGAGCATCCCCGCCAGTGCCGCGAGATCCGGCGCGAGCAACAGCGGTGTCATCGTCACCGCCATCGCCCAGACGCTGACCCAGCAACCGCCGCGTGATCGCCCCCGGGGTCTGATCGGGCCGAAGACCGCGCCCGCCAGGCCCGAGCCGAACGCGTAAACGCCCAGCAGCAGACCGGAGAGCGCCTTGTGATGGTGTGCGTCGGCGTACGCCACCGGCAGGACCTCCACCGAACCGAAAGACGCGCCCACCGAGGTCGCCGTCAGCGCCAGCAGGCCGAGCCCCGGGATGCGTAGCGCCCAGCCCCGGGCGCGTTGCGGCCCGGGGTGCACCGGCGGTTCCGTACGCCGGTGAACAGCAGGACGCCGACGGTGAGCAGGACCGCGGCCGTCAGCGGTCCTGCCGCAGAGCAGGCGCTGGTCGACAGCGTGATCGCCAGGGCTGGGCCGACGACGTAGACCACCTCGTCGAGCACCGACTCCAGCGCGTACGTGTGCAAACAGTCGCGGTGACTCCCGGTGAAGCTCCGCCCAGCGCGACCTGACGAGCGCGCCCACGCTGGGCATGCAGCCCGCTGCCGCCGCCGCGACGTAAAGCGTCCAGTCCGGCGCGGTGTACAGGGCGACGATGCCGACGCCGATCATCGACTGCGGAGGCGTGACAGGAAGGCTGCGGTGGAGAAAAGCAGACTGCCTGCAGGCGAGGAGATCCGGCAGTAATCGCAGAGCATGGACTCCATGCTCCGTCAGGAGCCGATTGTCGCTGGGCGGACGCGGTCCGGTTACCCCGTCCTCCCTATGCCCATTTTCACGCATGGCGCGGTATCCCGCGAGGCGTCGCGGTATCTCTCCGCGCGTGCGGAGAATGGCAACCCGGGTAAGCTGGTCAAAAGACACGTCGATGTCTCGGCGAGGAGAAGCCCGCATAACGGCGACCGTGTATGCCGGCGAACTTGTACACCGCGATCCTGTTCACAGGCGACCAGGGCCGGCTCCCGGCCCGAAGAATTCTCCTTTGGCGGCCCGATCCACGGGCTTCTCCGCCGCCCGGTGCCGTTCGCCCGGCTAGGCCGCCCGACAAGTGGCCCTCTCAGGAGGTTAGTTGGGATGAACGCGCGACTTCGAAGCCAGGCTGCGATGGCTGTTGTCAGCACATGCGTCGTCGTACTGACAGGGTTCTACTACACATTCCCGCAACATCGGATGATCTTCGTCGCCATTGGAGCGACCGGCGTCATCGGTATTGTCCTCGGTATCTTTCTCAACCACCCTGCGCACCGACTCCCCTGGCTGTTGCTCGCCGCGGGAAACTGCGCCTTCGCCGCCGGCCAGGCCACGCAGATCATCCTCATCGAGTTGCGACAGGAGGATATCTCGTTTCCGTCGATCGCCGACGGCTTCTATCTCGCGGCATATCCGCTGTATGCGGCCGGACTGCTGAGCTTCGTCCACTGGCGCACGAGTTGGCGCGACCGCGCGAGCCTCGTCGACGCGCTGACGCTGACAGCCGGTCTGGCGCTGCTGTCGTGGCTCTTCCTCATCGATCCGTATGCCCGCCTCGAGGGCCTCACTTGGGTGCAGAAGGCGTTCTCCATCGCCTATCCGCTCGGCGACATCCTCGTACTGGCGATGCTGCTGCGCCTGCTCGCCGGCCATGGCGGCAAGAGCCGCTCGCTCATGCTCCTCACCGCGGGCACCCTCGGCCTGCTCACCGCCGACGTGGCTTACGGCCTGATCCAACTGAACGGGACCTGGCGCACGGGTACCGCGATCGATCTCGGCTGGGCCGTTCTGTACGGAGCCTGGGCGGCTGCCGCGCTCGACCCGACCATGCGGTCGCTGACTCAGCCGGTGGCATGGCGCGCCGAGACCGGCATGGGGCGGCTGAGCCTGCTCGCCCTGGCGTCGTTGATCGCGCCGGCCATCCTCCTGACGGAGGCGGTGCGTGGCGTGAGGTCCAACGCCGGTGTCATCGGGGTGTTCTCCGCGGTGCTCTTCCTCCTCGTGCTCTACCGCCTGGCGGGCGTGGTGGCAACCCACCGGCGGGCCGTCGGCCGGGAGAAGGTGCTGCGCAACGCGGTGTCGTCGCTGGGCGGAGCGAGCGATCTGCGGGATCTGGCCGCCGCCGTCCACTGCGCGGTGGCGGAGTTGATGTCGCACGGCTCACAGCGTTCCGCGCTGCTCACCCTGCCGGACAACACGCTCTGGACGAACGGCGAGCACGGCGGCGTACACAGGCACCTGTCCGCGCGGGCGACCGCCGGCGTACGGGGACTGATCGCGTCCGGCGAGAGCCGCCTGGTGACCCTCGACGGTGCGGGATCCGATCTTGCCGCCTGTCTCACCGCCCCGGACGAGGAGCCGGCCCACGCCGGCCACGTGCTGGTCTGCCCGCTCGCCTCGCAGGATCACCCCTCTGCTGATCCGCTGATCGGCGCGCTGATCGTGGCCGGGAACGAGCATGACCTGCTCGTGTTCCGCGACACGCTGGCGACTCTCGCCGCGCAGACGGCACTTGCCGCCGCGCGGGTCAGCCTCGCCCAGGAGGTCAACCGGCGCAACAGCGAGATGTACTTCCGCACGCTGGTGCAGAACGCCTCCGACGTCATCCTGATACTCGACGACGACGACCGGGTCCGTTACGCCAGCCCCTCCGCCGACCAGATACTGGGCGTTCCGAACCTGGAGGGCACCCAGCTCATCGAACTGGTTCCCCCGCAGGACAGCCGCGAGGTGGTCGAGACGCTCGGCCGGATACGGAGCCGCGAGTACCAGACCAGGCGCGAGCACTGGCGCATGGTCCGCACCGACCGGGCGACCATCGAGGTCGAGGTGAGGTGGAGCGACCTGCGTGAGGAGGCCACCGTTGGTGGGGTGGTGCTCACCCTGCGGGACGTGACCGAGCAGCGCAAGCTCGAACGCGAACTCACCCACCAGGCGTTCCATGACTCGCTCACCGGCCTGGCCAACCGCGTGCTCTTCCAGGAGCGGATCAACCACGCCCTGGTGCAGGCTCAGCGCGAGGGCACGGTGGTCGGCGTGCTCTTCGTCGACGTGGACGACTTCAAGGTCGTCAACGACATACACGGCCACGGTGTGGGCGACGAACTCCTGGTCGCGCTGTCACTCCGGCTGCAGACCACCGTCCGCGCCTCCGACACCGCCGCGCGTATCGGCGGCGACGAGTTCGCACTGCTGGTGGAGGGCTCCGTCACGCCTGAAGGCGTGGAGCGGTTCACCGAACACGTGATGACAGCGTTCGCCGAGCCGTTCCGGCTCAGTGTGGGGCCGGTGAGTACGTACGCCAGTGTCGGCGTCGCGACGACGGAGGACAGCATCGACTCGGTCGAACTGCTGACTCACGCCGATCTCGCGCTGTACGCGGCGAAGACGGCGGGCAAGCGCCAGTGGCGCCGCTACCACCCGGAGCTGCAGAGCGGCATGGCCGAGCGGGCCAAGTTGCAGGAGGGCCTCGACAGTTCGTCGATCGAGACGTCGTTCATGGTGCTCTACCAGCCCATCGTGGAGCTGACCAGTGGGCGGATCGCCGGCTTCGAGGCGCTCGTTCGCTGGCCTCATGCCACGCGCGGCATGGTGCTGCCGGAGCAGTTCATCACGCTGGCCGAGGAGAGCGGGCAGATCGTCCCGCTCGGCGCCTGGGTGCTTGATCAGGCCGCGGCCGAGGCTGTCCGGTGGGAGGACTCCGTGCTGCACCACGGGACGGCCGACCGCAAGGCACCTTACGTCAGCGTGAATGTGTCGCCGCGTCAGTTCCGGGACGACGAGTTCTACAACGTGGTGCGGCGTGCTCTGCAACTCTCCGGCATCGAACCGTCGTCTCTCGTACTGGAACTGACCGAGAATGTGCTGATGTACAACGACGAGCGCATCCTGGCTGAGATGAGTGCGCTGACCGACCTCGGGATACGCTTCGCGATCGACGATTTCGGAACGGGCTACTCGTCGCTGAGCTATCTGCGTGAGTTCCCGATCTCGATACTCAAGATCGACAAGTCGTTCGTCGACCAACTCGCGCGCTCGCCCGAACAGTACGCACTGGTCGAGGGCATCACGCATCTCGCCGACACACTCGGCCTCACGGTGATCGCCGAAGGAGTGGAGGACGTGAGGCAGCAGGAATCGCTGATCTCCATGGGCTGCCGACTCGGCCAGGGGTATCTCTTCGCCGAGCCGGTCAGTGCCGAGGAGGCGGAGCAGCTCATCCTCGCGCCGCCGCTCGGCCGCCTGGCAGGATCGCCCGGGGCGCCCGCGGAGAGGAAGCGGTGATGGCGGCGGCCCTCTCCCTCGAGGGACGCAGGTCGGGCTCCGTAGGACGCCGTGCGAGGTAGGAGGCCCGAGGTGACGGAACGTGAGCGCCTGTCGGCAGAGTCGGCTGCGCGGTGTGTCGTGCTGCGCAACGACGAGGAGCAGTACGCGATCTGGCCCGCCGACCGCCGGATTCCGGCCGGGTGGCGTCAGCTCGGCGCACCGGCGTCCGCCAGGTGGTGCGGGAATCTGCTCGACCGCCTGTGGACCGACATGCGGCCCGCGAGTGCCCGCGCCAAGGGGCGGCCCCCGGGACCCGGGCGGGGCACCGTGCCCGAGCTGGTCCGGGAGTGGGCGCGGCGCGAGCCGTCCGCTCTCGCGGTGCTCTCGGACGAGGGCCGGCTCAGCTACGCCGAGCTGACCGGCCGCGCGGACCGGCTTGCCTGCCGGCTGCGGGAGGCGGGCGCCGAGGCGGAGTCCGTCGTCATCGTGTGCCTCGACCGCGTGCCCGAGCTGATCGTCGCGCTGCTGGCGGTGCTGAGCTCCGGCGGCGCCCTCCTGCCTCTCGACCCGGCGACTCCGCGGCATCGGATGGCCGGACTCGTCGGGGACAGCGGTTCACGCCTCATCGTCTCGAGCCGCGAGCACGCCCCGATGTTCGTCGGGTGCGATGCGCGGATCGTCCACGCCGGGGAACGGGCCACGCAGGCGCCACCGGAGGGAGCGTGGCCGGCAACCGGCCCCCGGCCGGACGACCTCGCCTACGTGATCTACACCTCCGGATCCACCGGATCTCCCAAGGGAGTGATGATCACCCACCGGTCGCTGGCCCACTCCCTCACCGCGGCGGCCCGGGCATACGAACTGGGGCCTGGCGACCGGGTGCTGCACGCCGCGGCGCTCGGCTTCGACACCTCGCTGGAGCAGATCTTCGCCACGCTGATCAGCGGCGCGACACTCGTCCTCGCGGGAACGCATACGTGGGCGCCCACCGACCTGCTGCACCGCCTCCCGGAGCACGGGATCACCGTCGCCGACCTGACCCCCGCGTACTGGCATCGGATCGTCTCCGTCCCGGACCGCGACGAGAGCCTCGCGTCGCTCAGGCTCATCATCGTCGGCGGCGAGATCGTCACCGCGAAGGACTGCCGCGCCATTCTGCACCGGATCCCCGGCGCGCGGCTCGTCAACGCCTACGGACTCACCGAGACCACCATCACCTCCACGCTCTGCGACCTGAACGAGGAAGTGCTCGCCGCGCCGGACACCGCCGTTGCCCCGATCGGCAGGCCCCTGGAGGGGAATCGCGTCCACCTGCTCGACGCCGAACTGCGCCCGGTGCCACCGGGTGAGCGCGGCGAGATATACCTCGGCGGCCCGGGACTGGCGCGCGGTATCTGGCGCCAACCCGCCCTGACCGCACAGCAGTTCCTGCCCGACCCGCATGGCTCGGCGCCCGGGGACCGGATGTATCGCACCGGGGATCTGGGCCGCTGGCGCTCGGACGGCAACCTGGAAGTCCTGGGCCGGGTCGACGATCAGATGAAGATCCGCGGGTTCCGGGTCGACCCGGCAGAGGTCGAGGCCGCGCTCGTCTCCCTCCCGGAGATCGGCCAGGCGATGGTGGTGGCCCGGACGCGCGCAGGCGGCGACCGGGACCTCGTCGCGTACTTCACGCCGACCTCGCCGCCGGCCGGCGGCGAGGAGGTGCTGCGCGCACGGCTGCGGTCGGCACTCGCCGAGGTTCTGCCGGGCCACATGATCCCGGCGGCCTTCCACGCGGTGGAGAGGCTGCCCGTCACGCCCGGCGGAAAACTCGATCGCAGGGCCGTGCCGGAACCCGTGACCGCGGCGCCGACGACCGGCGCCGACGACCGTCCGGTACCGCAGGGGATGGCCCAGCTGTGGGGCCAGATCCTGGATGTGGACTATGTCCGTCCGCACGACGACTTCTTCGAGCTGGGCGGCAACTCGCTGCTGGCCATGGAGATGCTCGCCCGGACCCGTGTCGTGTTCGGCATCGGTGTCACACAGATCCGCGACCTGACCCGTTCCCTGCTGCGCCATCCGACGCTCGCCGCATTCGCCGAGTCCGTGCGCCAGGCGCGTGGCGGCACACTGGCTCAGCCGGACGGCGGGAGCGTCGACTTCACCGCCGAGACCGATCGGCACGTTCCGGCAGTGGGCCGTGACGCGCCGGCTGCGGACCACCGGCGTCCCGGCGATGTCCTCCTCACCGGGGCGACGGGGTTCTGCGGCGCGCACATGATCGACGAGCTGCTGCGCAGGACGACGGGGCGGATCCTCTGCCTGGTCAGGGCCTCCGACGAGCAGCGCGGCATGGAACGGATCCGCGCGAGCCACCGGCGGTACGTCCTCAGCGATCTGTCCAGCGAGCGCGTCCAGCCGGTCGTAGGCGACCTGGGCAAGCCCGGACTGGGGCTGTCCCCAAGCCGGTTCGAGGAGCTGGCCTCGACCATCGACGCCGTCTACCACTTCGGCGGCCAGGTCAACTTCATCTATCCGTACCACGAGTTGCGCGCGGCCAACGTCGACGGAACATACGAGATCATCCGCCTCGCCGCCGGCCGGGCCGTCCCCGTCCACTTCACCTCCAGCATGGCCGTGCTCGCCGGATTCGGGCCGGCCGGGGTGCGCGAGGTGACGGAGAACACGCCGCTGCGCTTCCCCGAGTATCTGTCGGTGGGATACGTGGAGACCAAATGGGTCGGCGAAGCGCTGCTGAAGAAGGCATCCGACGCGGGCCTGCCGGTCGCCGTCTACCGCCTGATGGACATCACGGGCCGCAATGGAACAGGCGTGATGAACACCAGCAGCGAGCTGGCCGCCCTCTTCGACTTCATCGCGCGGACCGGGCTGTGCCCGGACGTCCGGCTGCCGCTGGACTTCCTGCCTGCCGACCACCTCGTCCGCGCGATCGGACACATCTCCACCCGCCATCCCGCTCGCGGCGAGGTCTACCACCTCACCAACCCCCGTCCCACGATGCTGAATTCGCTCGCCGAGCGTCTGCGTCGGCGGGGATACCCGGTCCAGGAGATCCCGTACACAGAGTGGATCGCCGCTCTGGTGAAGTACGCGGCCGGGCACCCCACCGACCCGATCACCCCGTTCGTCCCGCTCTTCGTCGACCGGTGCGCGCGCGCCGACATCACCGTGAGCGAGATGTACTTCCAGGGCGTTTTCACCGAGTTCACCCGCTGCAACGCCCAACGGGCGCTGGTGGAGGCCGGGATCGACATCCCGCCGGTGGACGCGGAGATGATGGACCGCTACATCGACTTCCTCGAGCAGGCCGACGACTTCCGGCCGGTGGAGAGCCAGGGGCAGGGAGCGGCACAGTGGTGAGCCAATGCCCTCGCTGGGACGCGCTGGACGTACTGGAGGCGGCGCCCGGTGGTCCGGTGGCCTTCGGCGCCGACCTGAGTCCCGCCGGCCTCCTGGCGGCGTACCGCGCCGGGGCCTATCCGTTCCCGGCTTCCGACGATTACACCCGCGCCCTCAACGAGGTTGTCTTCGCCGATCAGGTCCAGGAGGGCCGGATCCCGCTCGTCGGCGAGGAATTGGCCGATCCCTACGCCGTCTCCTGGTGGTCGCCCGACCCCAGGCCGGTGCTGCCCGTCTCGGCCACGCACCTCAGCCGGAGCCTCGCCCGGCGGCTGCGCAACCGGCTGCAGTGGTCGACCAGCCTGGACCGGCGGTTCGAGGGGGTCGTCCGCGAATGCCGTGCCGGCCGCGCCCCCTTGTGGCTCACCGACGAGCTGATCGCGAGCCTGGTCCGCCTGCACGATCTGGGTCATGCCCACAGCGTCGAGGTGTGGGAGGACGGCGATCTGATCGGCGGCGTCTTCGGCCTGCGGGTCGGATCGGTCTTCAGCATGGACTCGATGTTCTTCCACCGTGCCGGTGCCGCGAAGGTCGCGGTGACCGACCTCGCCGCGCGCTTCGCACAGGCCGGCGGCGAGCTGCTCGACGCGCAGCGGGACAGCCCGCACGTCCGCGACCTCGGCGCCATTCTCGTACCGCGGGAGCAGTACGTGCAGCACCTCCGGCACGCCACGCGCGACAGCCGCCCGATGCCCACCGCCATCCTGCCCGCCCGCCGCCTCGCCCGTCCGACGGGATCGAGCTGATCGCCTTCGTCGCCTTGCTCACCCCCGCACCGTGCGAGGTGCGCGAGCGTCACCAGGAGAGGTGGCGACCCGAGGTTCCGTACGGGTGAGGCGCGGTAGTCGCAGGCCTCGGCCGGCACGTGGTGCCGGAGGCCCGCTTCGAGGCGGTCGTCGTCACCGGTGGGCGCCGGGTTCACGTGGTCACGGCGGATGCCTCGGCCCGGGCCCGCCGGGTCCGCGGCCGCGCGGCGTCCGGCTGGGGTTGATGGGTTATATGTGGCGAAAGTGCCCTATTGATTCTAATTTGTGACTGACGGTCTGACTTCGTGAACAGGACGGTGATGTACCCACCTCGCGTGCTCGTGATCGATGACGACCCCGACGTGAGCGCCCTGCTGGCGCGGCACTTCCGCGAGCGGGGATGCGCCGTGGTCGTCGCGTCCTCGGGGGAGGAGGGCCTGGGACTCGCCTTCGCCGACCCGCCGGACATCGCGGTCGTCGACGTGATGCTTCCCGGCATCGACGGACGGGACGTACTCCGGAGCCTGCGGGCGGACGAGCGTACGAAGGGATGCCGGCTGGTCGTCTCCTCGGTGCTCGACCCGGAGGACCTGGTCGGCCTTGGGGACGAGGTGCTGGCCAAGCCGTTCAGGCAGTCTGCGGTGGCGCGGCTTCTGGATTCCTACCGGAGTTCCGTGGCCCAGGAGTCCCAGGAGGATTAATGGCTCGTGTCCTGATAGCCGACGACGACTCGGACATCCGGGATCTGGTGGCCTTCAAGCTGACCCAGAGCGGTCACGAGGTCACGGCCGTCGAGGACGGCATGGCCGCCCTCAAGGTGGCCCGCACGCAGCCGGTGGACCTCGCGCTGCTCGACGTACGGATGCCGGGGATGTCCGGCCTGGACGTCTGCCGGGAGCTGCGCGAGGCACCCGAGACCGCGACCCTCCCCGTCATCATGATCACCGCCCGCTCCCAGGAGGGCGACGTCGAGGTCGGTTTCGCGGCGGGCGCCGACGACTACATCATCAAGCCGTTCAGCCCGCGGGAGCTGTCCAGCCGGGTCACCGCGGTGCTCAACCGGGTGGAACGGTGATCCCGAACGGGATTGTCCGCAGCGCGCTGCTGTGCCTGCCGGCTGTCATCCTGGCGCTCAGCCTGCTGATCGTCTCCAACCGCTGCGTCCGCAGACTGAGGCTGCGACGACGTGAGCGGCGAGCGGAACCCGTGCGCGGTGTGCTGCTGCAGCTCCTGTGCGCCGAGGAGGACGAGCAGAGCGAACTGCTGCGACGGCTGGCGAAGGTCGACAAACGGACCTGGACCGCCCTCGAACCGTCTGTGACGGCGCTGCTGGGCAAGGTCTCCGGCGCCGCCCGCACGGCACTGGTCCGGCTGTACGAGGAGCGCGGGGCCGCCGTGGAGGCCGTCGCCGACCTCGAGAGCCGCAGCGCGGCCGGGCGGGGGCGTGCCGCACAGGTGCTCGGCCAGCTCTCGCACCGAGCCGCGGAGCGGTCGCTGTGCCGTCTGCTGGCCGACCGCGACCGCGAAGTCCGCCTTGCCGCCGTGAGGGCGCTGGGCCGCTGCGGGGGCCCGGCGGCCGTGCCGCACCTCCTGGACTCGCTCAAGGGATCGCGGACCGTGCCGCCCGGAGCGGTCACCGGCGCTCTGGTCTCGCTGGGCCCGGAGGCGCAGCGGAGTGTCGCGGCCGGGCTGGACCACCCCGAACCACTCGCCAGAGCTGTGGCCGTCGAGGTCCTCGGCGCGACCGGCGTGGTCTCCCGTACGTCCGAGATCGCCCGCGCCCTGCGTGCGGACCCTTCCGACGAGGTACGGATCAGAGCAGCCCGCGCGCTCGGCAGACTGGGCATGCCCGACGGCCTGGAACCGCTTCTGCAGGCCGTCAGGCCCGGTCAGCCGCTCGCCCTGCGCGTCGTGGCTACCGGAGCCCTGGGCAGTCTCGGCGCCGTCTCCGCGACGGACCGGCTGGCGGAGTTGCTCGGCGACTCCAACCGGCATGTGGCGTCGACAGCGGCCCGCTCGTTGCTGCGGCTCGGTCCGACCGGGCAGACGGCGCTGCACACGGCCGCGGCGGGCGCCCGGGGCGAGGAGGTCGCCGCGCAGGCCAGGGCCGCGCTCGCCGAGGCCGCGGTCGCGGGCTCCCGGCACGACGTCCGCGTGGAGGTGCCGTTGTGAGCACCGTGTCCGCCGAGCCGTGGGAGTCGCTGCTGGGCGCGGCGCACACGATGGTCTCCATCTGCGACAACGTGATCATCAGCTACTTCCTCGTCATCAACACCGGCCAGCTGGTCTTGATCCTCATCGCCCTCGGGGAGTTCGTCAGACGGCTGCGCCGCGCATCCTTCGCGGGCTACGACGACGCCGCGACCAGCACCTTCACTCCGCCCGTGTCATTGATCATGCCTGCTTACAACGAGGCGGCCGGCATCGTCGAGGCGGTGCGCTCCATGCTGCTACTGCGCTATCCGATGTTCGAGGTCATCGTCGTCGACGACGGATCCACCGACGGCACGCTGGACGTCCTGCAGGAGGCCTTCGACCTCACCGAGGTCGAGTACGTGGTGTCGTACGACGTCCCCACCCGCGGTGAGATCCTTTCGGTCAACCTGCCCAGGGGCGGCCCGGTGCCCCTGGTGGTGGCCCGCAAGGAGAACGGCAAGGGCAAGGCCGACGCGCTCAACGCCGGGATCAACCTGGCGCGCTATCCGCTGGTGTGCCTGGTGGACGCCGACTCGATCCTGGATGCGGAGGCGTTGCTCACCGTGGCCAAACCGTTCGGCGACGACCCGGTGCGGATGGTGGGCACCGGCGGTGTGATCGGCATCGCCAACGGCTGCCGTGTGGTCGCCGGGCGTGTGGTCGAGCCGCACGTCCCCGCCGAACTGCTCGCACGCATTCAGGTCGTCGAGTATCTGCGCGCCTTCTTTCTGGGCCGCACCGGATGGTCCAAGATCGGCGGTCTGCTGATCATCTCCGGTGCCTTCGGACTCTTCCGCCGGGACGCCGTGGTGGCGGCGGGCGGGATGGACGCCAACTGCATCGGCGAGGACGCCGAGCTGGTCATCCGGCTCCACCGGGACATGCGGCGGCAGCGCCGCGCGTACCGCATCGCCTTCGTCACCGAGCCGATCTCCTGGACCGAGGCGCCCACGCGACTTGCCGACCTGGCATCCCAGCGACGTCGGTGGCACCGCGGGCTGACCGAGATCATGCTCAAGCACTGGCGCATGATCGGAAATCCCCGCTACGGCGTCGTCGGCATGCTGGCACTGCCCTTCTACCTCTTCTTCGAACTGCTGGCACCGCTGGTGGAACTCTCGGGTCTGGTGCTGGTTCCGCTGAGCGTCCTGATCGGCGCGGTGAACGTGGACTTCCTGTGGAAGTTCCTCCTCGCCGCCTACGCCTATGCGGCGGTGGTCAGCCTCGTGTCGGTCGCGGTGGAGGAATACGCCTTCCACCGGTTCACGCACTGGCGGGACGTCTGGGGCGCCTTCGTCGGGGTGGTCGCCGAGAATCTGGGCTACCGCCAGCTCACGGCATGGTGGCGGCTGCGCGGCATGTGGGACGCGCTGCACCGGACCCCCCCAGGTGTGGACGCCGCTGACCCGCACGGGATTCGACTCGTCCGGCCGAGGTGAATGAAGGCGGAGGTGATCGCGCGTGAACGGCACAGCAGGCCGGGGCACCGGCTCCGTGGGGCGCCGGCTCGGGTACACGTTCGGGCTGCTGACCTTTCTGATCGCACTGTGCGGAACCGGCACGTTGATCGGTGCGCAGCTCTTGCAGAACCAGTACGACCGGATCATCGACCGGATCCATCCCGCCGAAGACGACAACCGGCGCCTGCGCACCGAGGCCATCAGTGCGCAGCGGTCGATCCGGGGTTATCTCATCACCGGTGACGAGAGCGAGCTCGCTGCCTTCCGCGTGTCCCGGGGCCGCATTCCGCCGGTCATCGACGACCTCCGCGGGCACGACATCGTGGACGAGAGTGACATCGCACCGCAGGGGCGAGCTCTCGATGCCTACTTCCGTGTCGCCGAAGAGCAGGCGCGCAGTACTCCCAGAAGCGAACAGGCCGCCGCGCTCACCCGAGAGGCGGCCCGGCGTTTCAGGGCGTTCGAGCTGGTCAACGACCGCCTGAACCGCCGACTGGCAGCGGACGAGAAACGCATGGACCGGCACGGCGACACGGTGTTCCGGGGCGGCATGGCCGGTCTCGGCGCCACAGTGGTCCTGGCCCTGTGCCTGGCCGTGTACGCCTCCCTACGGACCACTCGCGGCCTGACGCGTCCGCTCGGCAACGTCGAGCGGGCGCTCGGCCGGCTCACCGTGGGAGACCACTCGGCGCGCGCCCGGGAGACGGGGCCGGAGGAGATCAGGGCAGTGGCCCGGTCGGTGAACTCGCTCGCGGACGAGAGCGAGCGGCTGCGCGGGGTCGAGGAGGAGCGGCAGCGGCTGTCGAAGGCCGCGAGGGAGACAGGCATCCGGATCAGGGGCAGCCTCGAGGTCGACTACGTCCTGGACACGGCGTGCAGCGGCATCGGCGAGGCCCTGGCCGCCGACTACGTCTTCATCCTGCTCACGGAGAACCACGGCGCCGATTTTCCGGTGGCCCGGGTGTGGTCCGCGGAGCGGGGCCTGCTCTCCGAGGAGGAGCGCAGGGCCATACCGCCGCTCCCGGCGGAGGTGGTCCGCGACCACTACCGGCGCGGAGCGGTCTGGCTGGCCACCGACCTGCCCCGGTACGTGGCCGACAGCACGCCCATGCCAGGTGCTCCGGGCTCCTTCGGGAAGACCGGTATGGCTGCCGAGAACCGAGCCGCCGCGGCGGCGCTGCACCTGGACTCGGCAGTGATCACCCCCATAGGGGTGGGTGGGGAACCCATCGGTGCCGTGTCCGTGGCCCGCACCAGCGCCGACCGGCCCTGGCGTCAAGTGGACATCGAGATCGCCGAGTCCATGGCCAGCGGCGTCGGCAGGGCGCTGCACACCGCCCTGCTCTACGAGCAGGAGTCCAGCCTGGTGGAAAAGCTGCGCGCCCTGGACAAGGCCAAGAGCGACTTCCTGTCCACCGTCTCCCATGAGCTGCGCACCCCGCTGACCAGCATCGTGGGATACATCGAGCTGCTGAAGGACGAGGACACCGGACCGCTCGCCGAGCCCCAGCTGCACATGCTGGACGTCGTCGACCGCAACGCGAACCGCCTGCGGGCACTGATCGAGGACCTGCTCACTCTCTCGAGGATCGAGTCCGGGGCGTTCACCTCCCGCAAGGCACCGGTCGACCTGCGCCGGCTGGTGACCTCGGCCGTCGACGCGATCAGGCCGGCCGCCGAGGCCGCCTCGGTCTCACTGGACACGCGGTGCGACGAACGGCCGCTGGTCATGCAGGCGGACGGCGACCAACTCGACCGGGTGCTGATGAACCTGCTGTCCAACGCGGTCAAGTTCACACCGGAGGGCGGGAAGGTCAGCGTCCGTGCCGACCGGCAGGACGGTGAGGTGATCCTCAGTGTCAGCGACACCGGCATCGGCATCCCCGAGAAAGAACAGGAGAAACTCTTCCAGCGGTTCTTCCGCGCCTCGAACGCCACCGACGCGGCCATCCCGGGAACCGGTCTGGGGCTGACCATCGTGCACACGATCGTGGCGAACCACGGCGGTGAGACGGAGGTGCGCTCCGTGGAGGGCCGGGGCACCACGATCACCGCCCGGCTGCCGCTCGCCGACACGGACGACGCGGCGGACTCCGTGTGAACGACGATGCCGTGGGTTCAGACAGTGGTCGAAGCGGAGGGGCACCGTCGTCTCGGGCACGAAAGGCTCCTGGTGCGTCGCGAAGAGCCCGCCGGCGAAGTGGTGGGTGATGTGCTCGACGTCGACCGAGATGACCGGGTCGTGCCGGTCGGTGAAGCTCGCGCGCTCCGGGGTGCTGATGTCCATGGCCTGCCAGGGTCGGAGAACGTCCGCACCACATCTCTGTCCGGCCCGGAAACCGGGATGTTCTGCGGCCTCCAGGTGGAGTCGCGCATCCCCGGACCACCCTGACCCGGCTTCAGGGTCCAGCCAGGCGGGTTGGCTGACGTGGCGTCAGAACGTTGTCGCGGACGGACATGCGGGTGCGGTGGCGCCGAGTAACCGGGTCGCGCGAATGCCGCATCCGGCGGGTGGCTCGAATTGCGATCTTCGACGGTTCGTTCTTGGCTGGAAGTTGTCCTGCAATGTCCTGCAATGCCCTGGAAAAAGTTCCTGGAAGTATCCGCACCGCACCCGTCACGGCGGTCTGTCGGAAGTACATAGGGAGGCGGACGATGCATCGGGAGCCCCCAACCACGCCGGGGCAGTACGCGGCAGACGACGAGGAGCGTTTCCGGCTCCTGCTGAAGAACTCCCCGGACATGGTCTTCCGCCGGACGGTCGAGGGTGTCTACCAGGAGGTGTCAGCCGCGGCTGAGGCATTGCTGGGCCGTCCGGTCGAGAAGGTCGTAGGGACGTCGGTGGAGTCCTGGGTGCATCCGGGCGATGTGGAGGAATTCGAGTGGGCGGAGCGGGACCTGCTCCGCGACGGCCGGGTCGCGGTGTGTCTGCGTCTGCGGCATGCCGACCGCCACTGGATGTGGACGGAGACGACGTCCTGGGTAGTGCGGGACCCCGCAGGCGAGCCGCTCGAAGTGCGCGGGTTCATCCGTGAGGCGGAGGGCCAGCGGCGCAGGGAGGAAGCACTACGGCTGTTGCAGGATCAGGCACGCTCGGTCATCGAGACCGCCCGGGATGCCTTCGTCTCCATCGACGAGGACGGCCTGGTCATCGACTGGAACCTGAGCGCCGAGAGGCTGTTCGGGTTCAGCCACCGCGAGACGATGGGCCGTCCGCTGACGGAGACGATCATTCCTGAGCGGTACCACGCCGCGCACAGGGCCGGTCTGCAACGGGTGCTGGCCGGCGGGGAGGCTCATGTGCTGGGCCGTCAGATCGAACTCACCGCCCTGCATCACGACGGCCACGAGATCCCGGTCGAACTGGCGGTGTGGCGGCTGAAGTCGGCGAAGGCGCGCTGCTTCAACGCCTTCATCCGGGACATCAGCGAGCGCAAGCAGGCCGAAGTCGCTCTGGCGGAGGCCCGCGACCAGGCGATCGCCGCAGCCCAGGCGAAGTCGCAGTTCGTGGCCACCATGAGCCACGAGATCCGCACCCCCATGAACGGCGTCATCGGGCTGAGCGACCTGCTGTTGGGCACCGAACTGGCTGCCGAGCAGCGACGTTATGCGGAGGGCATTCGGGCCGCCGGCACGGCACTGCTGTCGCTGATCAACGACATCCTGGACTTCTCCAAGCTGGAGGCGGGCAAGCTCGAACTGGACGAGGTCGCCTTCAGTCCGCAGGTGCTGGTGGAGGAGGTCGTCTCGCTGGTGGCGCAGACCGGCCAGGCGCAGGGCCTGGAACTGCTCAGCGACTGCCATCCCGACCTGCCCGCGATGGTGCTCGGGGACTCCGGCCGACTGCGGCAGATCCTGCTCAATCTGGCGTCCAACGCGGTGAAGTTCACCGAATCCGGCGAGATCCTGCTCCGTGCCTGCCCTGCCCCGTCCCGGCCCCCGGCCGAGCAGGCGCCGTGGCTGCAGTTCGAGGTGGCCGACACCGGCATCGGTATCGCCGCGGCCGATCAGGGGCGGATGTTCGACGCCTTCTCCCAGGCCGATGCCTCCACCACCCGCCGCTTTGGAGGCACCGGTCTGGGCCTGGCCATCTGCCGCAGGCTCACCGAGGCCATGGGAGGTTCCATCGGCCTCAGCAGCCGGCCCGGCCAGGGCAGCACGTTCTTCTTCTCCGTGCCAGTACGCACACCGGACACGCCCGAACAGCCTCCGGCCGCACCGCACCCCGACATTCTTCGCGGGCTGCGCGTCCTGGTCGTCGACGACAACGACACCAACCGGCTGATCCTCGACACGCAGCTGCGCAGATGGCGCATCCAGCCGACCATGGTCACCGGCGGCCCCCAGGCCCTGGTGGCCCTGCACGAGGCAGCGGCCGCGGGCCGTCCCTTCGCCGTGATCCTCCTCGACATGTACATGCCTGACATGGACGGCCTGGAACTCGCCCGCCGGATCACCACCGACCACAACCTCGCCCGCGCACAGCTGCTGCTGCTCACCTCCGGCTCCCCTCCGCCCGCCGCCGAACTGCAGGCAGCCGGGATCGCTCGCAGCCTGCCGAAGCCCGTCCACCAGTCCCAGCTTCTGGAGGCCCTCGTCGAGCTCGCCACCCGGACACCGTCGGTGGCCACGGCGGCTCCGGCACCGATGGCTCCCACCACGCCCCGGCCCGCACACCGGGGTCGTCTCCTGCTGGTCGAGGACAACGAGATCAACCAGATGGTCGCCCAGGGAATGCTCGCTCGGCTCGGCTACAGCACGGACACCGCCGCCGACGGTGTCCAGGCGCTGCGCATGGCCGAGGAACACACCTATCAGGCGGTGCTCATGGACTGCCAGATGCCCCGGATGGACGGCTACAGCGCCACCCGGGAACTGCGTCGCCGGGAACGGGACGGCGGCCGTCACCTGCCGGTGATCGCCATGACCGCCGGTGCCCTCGCCGAGGACCGGGAACGGTGCCTGGCCGCGGGCATGGACGACTACGTCTCCAAACCCGTCACCGCCGACGAGTTGCAGCAAGCCCTCACCCGCTGGGTCCGCCCCACCCGCCCACAAGCGGACAACGAGGACCTGCTCGTCTCCATCGAGCAGCGGCTGAACGAACTACGCGGCGTCGGCACCCCGGCCGATAACGAACTGGTGGACCGGCTGGTGGACCACTTCCTCGTCCGTGCCCCCGAGATGACCAGCGCGCTCTTCCACGCGCTCGACCGCCACGACACGCAGGAGATCGCAGATCAGGCACACAGCCTCAAAGGCGCTGCCGGCAACATGGGCGCTGAGGGCCTCGCCGCCCGCTGCCAGGATCTGGAAGAGCACGCGCGGGCCGGAAACCCGGCCTCACTGGCCGAGACCGCTCCCCGTCTCCAGGACGAACTCGACCGCACCTGTCGCACCCTCGAGACGCTCCGTTCCCGCCCTCCCGGCCACGAACCCGGATGAGGATCCGCCCGCCTGCCGCCGCCTGGGAGCGTGCGGGCCGCAGGAGGGAAGGAGAGCCTGTGGACAAGGTTCGGGACCGGTCGCTCTCCCGCCCTGGGGCGGCGCCCTGGGCGTACGTGGCAGCCGGGATCGTCGTGGTCGTCACTTATCTGGTCGTCCCCTACGAGGCGCGTTACCTGCTGCCCGTGCTGGTATCCGCGTCGGTCGTCTTCGCTATCGCGGTGGGAGTGACCAGGAACAGGCCGCAATCGGTCCTTCCGTGGTACCTCTTGGCGGCCGGCATGGCACCGTACGCGGCGGCGGACACGATCTGGGGCCTGTACCAGGTCCGCGACGCCGAGGTTCCGTTCCCGGGTGTGGCCGACATGCTCTACCTGGGCAGCTACCTGTTGTTCGCCGTGGGCCTGGTGACGCTGGCCCGGCAGCAGGAAGGCCGCCTGCACTGGGCGGGGCTGCTGGACGCGGGAATCGTCACGCTGGGGTTCGGCATTCTGTCGTGGGCGTTGATCGTCGCCCCCTACCTGCGCAGCGATCTGTCCGCGTGGCCGCTCGCCGTGTCCATCGCCTATCCCGTCACCGACCTGATCCTGCTGTCCGTGGCCGCGCGGCTGGTGCTCACCACCGGCACGCGCACGCCGTCGTTTCTCCTGTGCGTCGGATGGCTGGTGGTCCTGCTCGCTGCCGACGGCCTCTACTACGGAACGCTGGCGACGACCGGGACCGCGATGGCGGAGAACGTGTCCGAAGTGGGGTGGATGGTCTCGTCCCTCCTGCTGGGGGCGGCGGCGCTGCACTCGTCCGTTGCCCAGCCGGCCCAGCTGGCGGAGGACCAGGAGAGGCTGCCCCGGCGACGACTGTCGATCCTGATCGGGCTCATCCTGATGGGGCCGTTGATCGTGCTGGCCGATGTCGGTGGCATCCGGGACGAGCCGGTGAACGTCACGGTGATCGTCGGCCTAATGGCGAGCCTGGCGCTGCTGCTGGTGGTGCGCATCGCGTTCCTGGCCCAGTACGCCGAGAGCAGGGCCACCGAAGCGCGGACGAAGGCTCTTGACCTCGCGGCATCACTACGAGAGCAGGAAGAGCTCCAGAAGCAGTTGAGCCATCAGGCGACCCACGACCCGTTGACGGGTCTGGCCAATCGCGCGCTGCTGGACGAGCGCCTGAAGTCCGCTCTCGGCCGGTGCTCCGCCTCCTTCTCCGCCGGGCTGCTGATGCTCGACCTCGACGGCTTCAAGGACGTCAACGACACGCTGGGGCACCTGGCCGGCGACGAACTGCTCGTTGACGTCGCCCGGCGGCTGACGGGCCGGGTCCGTGAGCAGGACATCGTGGCCAGGCTCGGCGGGGACGAATTCGCCCTCCTCGTGGAAGGCGTGGACGCGAGCACACTGCGCGACTACACCATGCGCATCCTCGACACCTTCAATGACGCCTTCATCCTCGCCCATGGCCATCGGGTCCACGTGACGACAAGCATCGGAGCACTGAGCATCACCAGGCCGACCACGCCGGCAGAAGCGCTGCGGGACGCTGACATCGCCCTGTACCGAGCCAAAACCGCAGGCAAGAACCGGGCCGCGTTCTTCGAATCCCCGTAGCGGTCCTCAACCGGGGGCCGGCGTGGGGCGTGTACGTCGATGAGCACCTACCGGAAGTGCTCGGGGGTGGCCTCCGTGCTGGAGGAAACGCAGGTCGTTCACCCCCGACTCCATTCGGTTCGGATGCGGCGCGCCCTGGCTCGTGCTCAGGAGGCGCGGGAGCATCCATGATCGTGACGACATCGCAGGCTGTGGGCTGCGGCCTTTTCGGCGTCGCCCTGGTGGAGTTGCGCCCACCCGGCGAAGGGCGCGACGTTCATGATCACGTCGACATCACTCAGCATGATCGTGAAGGCCGCGCCCGCATGCCGTCCTCCCCGCCCTGCGCGCCGTCCAGCCCCTCGACGGCCGTGAGTTCTCCCTGCCGTACGGCGGTCACCGCATCGGAGAGAACCGGGCCCAGCGGGCCGCAGGGGTCCCGGCCCCCGCCGCGTAGGCGCGATGTCCCGCCGAACGTCTCCCTGCTCGAAGTCGGCGGTCATCGCGGACGGTACGTGCCCTCGTCGCGCCAGTCCACCTGGGCCTGCGCCCTGGAACCGGCGGTGAACGCCGGCCAATTCCTTCGGCGTGATGCCGAGTTCCTGGGCGATTCTCGGGCGGGCCTCCTGAACCTAGAACTTGATGCGCCGGGCAGAAGCCGGTGAACCCCTGCTCAGTGCCTGGCCGCTCATGGAACACCGGCGCCTTCGTCAGGACACCGGCCCGCAGAAAAGTCCCGAGAACGAGGCGCCATGCGGTGCCTTCGAGGGTGTGAATCGCGTGGCGTGAGGCTCGCCCTTCGCGAAGGATCCTCGACGACCCGCAGCTCGGCCCAGCGCCATCCATCCCGGCGCTCCCGGACGAGCGTGGGCCTTGGACCTCTCTGCCAGGGCAGCTGCGATGGTGAGATATCCGACTAAAAGCTACGGTAGGGGCAGGAAATAGGTGGGATCAGTCACCTTAACGTCCGTGGCGACATGTGTGGCTGGTTCCCGGGCTAATAGGGGTGACCCGTGGGCCGACTGGACACTGCTCAGGCTTCCACGCGCGTGGTGCGCCTCCACCAGGCCGTCCCGTCGCTTCGACTGATGCGGCGCGTGCGTCGCGCACTCGACGACGCGATCGATCTGGTCCGCCTGAGGCTCGATTCCCTGCCCGACGGCGTCTACCAGCCGGTCCCGGGTCTGCGCGTGCGAACGGCGAAGCGAGCGGTCGGCAGCGGGTCGCGATGGGAGGTGATGGAGCCGGTCGTCGAGCGTCTGGGCGTGAAGAGCGCGATGGATGTCGGCGCGAATGTCGGCTATTTCCCGATCAAGCTTGCCAGTCGTGGGATACCCGCGGTCGCGCTCGAGTCGGATCCGAGATGCGTCCGGACGACGACGACAGCCGTCCGACGAAACCAGCTGGACAACGTGGCCGTGATGGAACTCGAGTTTCGACCCGACACGCTCGACCTTCTGCCGGCAACCGACTGCACCCTCCTGCTGTCCGTCTGGCATCACCTGGTGCGAGAGCGGGGCCTGGACAGCGCCACACACTTGCTTCGGGAACTCTGGGCCCGGACCGGCATGGTGATGTTCTTCGAGACCGGCGAGGACGAGATGCCCCAGTCGTTCGGTCTTCCTCGCATGGTGCCGACGCCGGATGCCTGGCTCGGGGGGTACCTGCAGAAGAACTGCGCCGGGGGGCGAATCGAACATCTCGGCCGCCATCGCGCCTTCGACGCCGCCGGTCTCCCGACGGACCGGGCGCTCTTTGCCGTGATACGGGAACCCTCGTAGAGACAGGCGCCAAGCACGCGGGAACGGTGTGACTTATCGGCCACCACGTGGTCGGGACAGCAGCCCGGATCGGGGTGGCAACAGGTCGGCCGAGTCGGGTCCCGGCACTTGCCATTCTTTGCAAGATCCCCGGCCTGGCTGAGGGGTAATTATGAAAGTTCCTGTGTGGACCTCGGCTCATCTCAATGTAACGAGTCCGGCTCCTCGGAACCAATGGCAGCGATTGATCGACGGGAGCGCTGAGGCGCTGATCACCCAAACTCCGCGCTGGTTGGACTGCATTTGTGCGACCGGACCCTATGAGGATGCCAGTCGTTTTTACGAGTTCGACGAGGGCGGCCGGATCGTCGTGCCGCTGGTACGCCGACGCCATTGGCCTGCTCATCTGATCGCCCGAGACGCCTGGCCTTCCGAGTGGGGCATCGGAGGCCCTGTCGCTTCCGGGGAGCCCGACCTGGAGCAAGCGCGTGCCGTCTTCGGGGACCTGGTCCGCCTTCCGGCCAATCGCGTGTCCGTACGGTTCGGGCCGAATGCCGACCCCATGTGGCTGTCAGCAGTGCCATCTGACTTCACCACTTTGCGTCATACGACGTACATCCTGGACCTCGTCGGGGGCTTCGGCGACGTCTGGGAGCGGCGGTTCACCGGACCGGTCAGGACTGCCGTACGCAAGGCCGAGAAGGTGGGGGTGGAGGTAGAGGTAGACCGCACCGGGCGTCTGGTACCAGCCTTCTACGCGCTCTACCAGCACTCGATCGCTCGTTGGGCGCGGCAGCAGCACGAGCCGCTGGCTCTCGCTCGGTGGCGCAGGCATCGGATTGACCCGCTGAGTAAATTCCAAGCTGTGTCGGAGACTTTCGCCGATTCCTGCACTGTGTGGTTGGCCTCGTATCAGGGTCAGCATGCGGCGGCCCTCATGGTGCTCCGTCACGGTCCTCACGTGAAGTATTGGCGCAGTGGCATGGTCAAGGAATTGGCTAATCCCAGTCGTGCCACCACGCTTCTGCACAAGCTCGCTATCGAGGATGCTTGTGAGGCCGGTTGCCTCTTTTATCACATGGGCGACTCGCCCCCGGGTTCTTCCGTCAGCGCTTTCAAGGAACGGCTCGGCGCTCGCGGCTACACATCTTTCGGCTACCGCAGGGAATTGATTCCCTTGACATCGATCGACCAGCGCCTGCGCAGTGTGGCCAAGCATCTCATCGGTTTCAAGGACGAGTGAGGCCCGAACCCGCCGGGGCTTTCATGCCAAGGTGAGTACTCCCGAAAGCCCCGAGGTGCCTCTGCCGAGTGGCCGCAATCCTGCCCCACCCTGCTCGCCTCCCGTCAACTCGCCGATCAACACGGTCTCACCGGCTTGAAGAGGTGCGCTCCGCGCGGCTTCCCCCGCTGCTCGACGCGGTCCGCGAAGTACCCCACCCGCGCACCGCACACCTGGTCACGCACTCCTGGCCGATGCTGCTGGGCCTGGTCGCCTGCGCCATGCTCTACGGCACCCGCTCCGTACGCGGCGTGCTGCGCCGGGCCCACGGCCAGGGCGCCGGCATCATCGCCGCGCTCGAAGTAGCCGGCGCCAGCCCCCGAATTCCTGCCCGTGGCCACCTGGCCAAGGCTCTGGCACGGGTGGATGGTGACGCTCTGGACGCAGCCGTCGGCCGTTTCGTCCAGGCCCATACCGCCGACCCGCTGGCGGACGTCGCAGGGGATCCATCCGTCCCCCAGCTCGCGGTCGCCGGCATGACCGTGCGCGGCGCCAAGGATCCCGACGGACAACAGGTGCGCCTGCTCGGCGTCTGCTTGACCGACCCC
This sequence comes from Streptomyces sp. NPDC005483, assembly GCF_040606035.1. Taxonomy (NCBI): domain Bacteria; kingdom Bacillati; phylum Actinomycetota; class Actinomycetes; order Kitasatosporales; family Streptomycetaceae; genus Streptomyces; species Streptomyces sp. NPDC005483. The sequence goes on along the minus strand of NZ_JBEXEA010000015.1, from coordinate 190,890 downwards.
GGCGTGATGCTCGCCCAGCGCGAGATGCGCCACAAGCCCCACGACGCCCTGCACTTCAGCGCCGCCCTGAACATGGTCGCCGAGATCATCGGCCCGATCGTGAGTGCCACGCACTGCACACCGTCGCCGGCCACGCCTGCTACCTGAACTCCCGAGGTGCCTACGGGCTCTTTCCCGTAACAGAACCGCCCCGTCCTCTTTGCCAAGTTCGACGGCCCTCGAGTGCGACGAGCGAGCCGGTGCCCCGTCATGCGCGTGCACCACACCGAGGAGGAGAACTCCACCCGTCGCGAGATCCACCCCGTCCGGGTCCAGCACCTCGCCACCGGTCAAGTCCGCTTCCCCCACGCCGCCCAGGCACTGCTGATCGAGTGGCGAGGCGACCGCCGGCACCTCGGTGCGCGCCGATAGACCGTCGAACGCGCTGGTCGGCCGACGAGCATCCCCACTGACTTCGAAGACCTGCCAAGTGCGGGACGCGAGGGCGCCAGCTAGCACGGGCACGAAAGCGAGGCCGGACTCCGCAATCCGACCGACACGTCCGAATTGTCGTCATTTGCTCATTTTTTTTATCCCAAACGGGGCGATCGGAAATTCGCTATGGCACACATCACAGGGAACGGTTCCACTCCCTCAACCTTCCCTCGCGGCATACGTATTTGAGAGTCAAACGCCTTATCGGCTGGTCCTTTAGGCACGCATGGTGGTTGCGCACCGGAATTGGCTCGCGCAAAGTCCACTCCGTTCGGGGCGCTCCCGACGCGACCCACTGCCAGACATGCGGGGAAAGGTCCACCACTACATGCACATGACCAAAGGAAACAGGCGCCGCCCCCGGCTCACCTTGGCCCACAAGTTGTCGCCGCTTGTGCTCGCCGCCGCGATCATCGGCGCCGCCACCACGGCGCAGGCGAGTCAGTCGGCATCGACGTCGACCGGCGTGACCGTCGATTCCCTGTCGGTCGCGCCGGCAGTCGGCGTCGGACAATTCACGGCCACCGCGAAACTCCATTCCGACCGCTATATGAAGGTGGATGCGGTAACCGTCGCGGCACGCTCGGTGAACGGTTCGAATTATGACTTTCCCGGTGCGCGCACGGCGAGGCTGAGCCCCTCAGGGAACACCTACACCTCCGGTAGCCGCACGTTCCCTGCAGGCACGTACACCTACTTCGTTGCGTACAAGGTGCAGGGCACGTGGCACAACCTCGCCCCGGTGAAGAGCTTCACGTCCGGCGGCACGAGTCCGAGCCCCGCGCCCACGCCTACTCCCACACCCACGGCTACTCCCACACCCACGCCTACTCCCACGCCGACATCGACGCCAACCCAGCCCGCGCCGACCAGCGCGGACGCCCCGCTGGGCGTCCCCGGTACCTGGCGGAAGGTGTTCAGTGACGAGTTCAGCGGCACCACGCTCGACTCCGCCAAGTGGAACCCGAACTGGCTGGGCTGCCCCACCTGCATCACAAAGCCGGTCAACTCGGCCGAGATCGGCGCCTATGCCCCGTCCCAGGTCAGCGTCAGTGGTGGCTCACTTCACCTGACAGCCATTCAGCAGCAGACCACGGCGAGCAACGGCACGACCTACCCGTACCGCTCGGGCCTGGTCGAGAGCAACGGCAAGGCCCAGTTCACCTACGGCGCCTTCGAGGCCAGGATCTACTCGCCGGCCTCCGGCACTCAGATCGCCAACTGGCCCGCGTTCTGGACCGACGGGCAGACCTGGCCGGCCGACGGTGAAATGGACGTCTTGGAAGGGCTGGGCGGGCAGGCCTGCTACCACTTCCATTCCAATGCGGGTGGCCCCGGCGGCTGCGCCTCCGGCAATTTCACTGGATGGCACACCTACGGTGCTGAATGGAAAGCAGGTTCGGTCACCTACTACTACGACGGAAAGCAGGTCGGACAGATCACCACGGGAATCACGGCACAGCCGATGTACCTGATTCTCAACAACGGGGTCAGCGATCAGCACGGCGGGCCGAGGCTGACTCCCGCCGACATGATGGTCGACTATGTGAGGGTCTGGCAGCACTGAACCTGCCGAATCCGCCTGGGCGTCACCGTGATGGTTGTCATCGCATCTCCTTGTGAGTTGTCCGGCACCCTCCCTGATGCCTCAGCAACGGACCGAGGAGCCCGGGCCCGGTGGGACGGCGGCGCTCAGAGTGCTGAGGGCCGTCAGGCTTCCGGTCCCGCGAATCGGTCGAGCAGCGCATCCAGCCCGGCGGCCAGGCCCTCCGGTCCACCCGGCTCGGCGAGGGCGGCGGCGGTCTCCCGCAGTATGGGCAGCTCCTGGGGTGACAGGCGGTGGAGGCCGAGACGGAAGGCGGGGTCTGTCTCCTCGGGGTTGTCCACCAGTGGGCGCAGTTCCACGGACGCGTAGCCGAGAAGCCAGGCGGTGAACGCCCGGAAGACGGCGGAGGTGTGGGCCTCGTCCAGGCCGGCCTCCCTGAGCAGCGCGAGCACCCGCTCGTGGTCCCGCAGGACGGCGAGCGGCCGCTGGGCCAGCGGGACCGCCAGCATGCGCGTGGCGAGCAGAGGCACCGCATGCGGATGTGCGAGGCAGACGTCGTACGTCGCTCGTGCGACGCGGTGGAGCTCCGAGCGCCAGGCGCCCTCGGCCGCGGCGGCGGGTTCGGGCTTCGCGGCCAGGCGTTCCTCGAGCTCCAAATAAAGGGCCTCGACCAGGCCGTCCAGGAGGGCGTCCTTGCTCGCCGCGTACCGGTAGAGCGCCATGGCCTCCACGCCGAGTTCGGCGCCGAGTCGGCGCATGCTCAACGCCGAGAGTCCTTCGCGGTCCACTAGTTCCAGGGCGGCTGTCAGGACGCGTTGTTGAGTGAGTCTGCCGTACCGCCCGCGGTCGCTCGCGCGCCGGGCCGGGTCGGCCCCTGAGGCTTTCTCCGTCATCCCGTCTCCTCACCGCCCCACCACAAGCGACTGTATGCATACGTCGTAAATATACAGTCCGCAACCTGACGGGTCCAGGATCTCAGCAGATTGGGGATCAGGGATGTCAACTCGCCCAAGGCTGACAGAGAGCGGCCGCTGACCTGCCGTGGATTTCCTGATCGCTTGCCGGCTCGCAGGCGAGCCGTTCGGGCACGATCCGGCGGGACACCGGGCCGAGATGCCTGGCTCGCGCGCCCGGCCTAGCATCGGACGTGGGCACGTGGGTCCTCGGTCCGCGAGCGTCGTCCTTGCGGGACCCGTACGCCCGGCAGGAGAAGCCCGTGAACGCACCTGCTGTGCTCCTGATCGACACCCCGGCCGGACTTGCGCAGATCACCACCCCGGCGCCACGTGATGTCTGGTGGGAACTGGCCGACGAGGACACGAACACCTGTGCCTCCCAGACTCCGGCTTGGCTGGAGAGCCTGTGCGCCACAGGGCCGTACCGGGACGCGAGCCGTCTGTACGAGTTTGAGGGAGGCCGCCGGCTCGTGCTTCCCCTCGTTGGCAGGAGGCATCGCCCGCAGCGTTTGGACGCGGAGGAGTCCTGGCCGGCCGGGTGGGGCATCGGAGGACCGGTGGACCCTGGAGGCGTGAGCCCGGCGGAGGCATGCGTGGTCTTCGATGACCTCGCGCTCCGGCCCGCCTTTCGGGTCGGTGTGCGCTTCCGGCCCATCGACCAAGCCGTATGGGTGAACGCCGCACCCTCGGGCTTCCGGCCCGAGCCGCACATGACACAGATACTGAACCTCGACGGCGGCTTCGGCACCGTCTGGGAGCACCGCTTCAGTCGTCATGTGCGGCGCGAGGTCCGCCGCGCCGAGCGCTCGGACGTCGACGTCGAGGTGGACCGTACCGGCCGGCTCGTCCCCGTCTTTTACCACCTGTACCAGAAGTCGATCGTGCGCTGGGCCGGACAGCAGCACGAGCCGCTCGCCCTGGCCCGCTGGCGCCGGACGCGAGCTTTCCCCATGCGGCGACTGGAAGCGGTGGCTGCCCAATTCGGCGAGGAATGCGCGATCTGGATGGCCTGGCGGGGAGGGGAGCCCGCCGCGGCGCTCGTCGTCCTGCGCCACGGTCACCTCGCCAAGTTGTGGCGTGCGGCAATGGTTCGGGAACGGGCCCACCCGGTCCATGCCGTTCCCCTGCTGTACCGGCTGGCGATCGAGGAAGCGTGTGCCGCGGGCTGCCGGACATTCGACATGGGGGAGTCCAGCCCTGGATCCTCCCTCGCCGCGTTCAAGGAGGGCTTCGGAGCGGAGAGCTTCTCCTCCCCCCGCTACCTCCGTGAACGGCTTCCCGTCTCGGCGGTCGAGCGCCGGCTGCGGACGGCCGTCAAACGCGTGATCCGCTTTCAGGACGCCTGACGTTCCGTCGTTTCAGTCGTTGCTCCACACGTCAATGGGGTCTACGTCGGCGCTGTGGTGGATCGGCTCCAGGTCGTATGCATCCAGCAGGGTGCGCAGCAGTCCGTACAGATTGTTCGGTTGGGCATGGTTGCCCGGCTGGACGTGCTCGCCCACCAGAATGGCGGGAATGCGATTGGGCCCTTCTGAATCGTCCTCGTCCCAGGTGATGATCAGCAGACTGTTGTGGGTCATCGCCCAGTTGGCGTAGTCGCGGAGACTGTCGCGCAGCCAGTTGTCTGCCTGCCGCACGCTGCCGTCATGCATGTCGTGCTTGAGGTCCGGGACGACGAACGCGACGGTTGGCAGATCGTTGAAGTCGCGAGGGAAGTCGGTCCACGGGCGGTTGAGGGAGGCAGGAAGGTTGCTGAAGTTCACCCAGGGGTTGTGCCGGCGCACGTAGGCGCCGTGGGTGCAGCCGGTGTAGCCGACGTGGGGCATGCTCTGTGCGTAGCCTGCGAACGTCAGGTCGGCCTGCAGGAGTTGAGAGCCGAGATTGCGGGCCGTAAGCGTGTGCGGGCAGGAATCGCCGCTTACACCCAGGGCGGAGCCCGAGAAGAGTGCCAGGTAGTTGGGCTGACTCGGATGGGTGATGGCGTAGAACTGGGTGAGTGAGGCACCCTGTCGGGCAAGTTCGTTGAGGTACGGGGCATCCGCGTTCCCCATGACGGCGTTGTACGGCCGGTTCTCCTCGATCACCACGACGATGTGGTCCGGACGGGGGATCCCGCCCTGAGCCGAATGGTCACAGCCCGCTGCCGTCAGGAGCATCGCCATCATGCCCGCCCATGCGACGAGTCCCCTCCCCGGACGACGTCGCGGCCCCGGTCGTGGGCTCCTCACTCGTGGCTTCACCGCTCTCCCTCCGGGAACGTTTGTGACGCGCAGCTTCCGTGTCGCCGCGCTGCCACGTGCAGTGATCGGTAGTACCGTCACAATCGTTATTAATACCTCATATCGGTCGGCCTGGGTTGCCGACGTGGGCCGACGACCGGGAGTGCCATCAGCCGGTGCGGTGACACGAGGGCCGACGTCGGAGCACCCCGCTCCCCGGGAGACGTATTCATGGGCAAGCGTCAGACGCTGACGAACGGGCGCGTGGCGTCCTTCGCCGGCACGGTGACACGGTGGCCCGGTTCCGCAGCCGCTGACCGGCGCCGCTCGACCCGGACCACGGCACGCCAGTGGACGGCACGCTTCGTACTCCCGTCCGCCCTCACCCTGTGGCTGCTGTCCCTTCGTCATGTGCACCTCGGCGAGATGCGCGACTACGGGCTGCTGCAGGTGCTGCCGGTGCTTTTCTGGGTCGCCCTCGGCCTGCTGACCTTCGGCTTCTGTCTGGCGCTGACCGACCGACGTACCGCCGGTGGATGGTTCGCGGGCTACGTCCTTGGGCTGATCGCGGTCATCCACGCGACCCCCACACTGCTCTACCCGACACTGCGCTACAGCTGGGCGTGGAAGCACGTCGCAGTCGTCGACGCGGTGATCCGCAACCATGGTGAGGTACCCCACGCGGACAAGCTCGCCATTTACAACCAGTGGCCCGGCTTCTTCGACCTCAACGCGTTCTTCCTGCAGGCCACCGGCCTGGACTCGGCGCTCGGCTACGCGACCTGGACCCCGCCCGTCCTCAACGCCGTGCTGCTCGCCCCCCTGTTGCTGCTCTACCGGTCGGTGACGCGTGACCGCCGGCTGATCTGGGGGGCAGCATGGATCTACTACTCGTGCTCCTGGGTGGGTCAGGACTACTTCGCCCCCCAGGCCTTCGCGTTCCTGCTCTTCGTGACGGTGATCGCCCTGGTCATGGGGCGGTTGCCCACCTCGGTGCTGTACCGTACGGGCGACATCCGCACAGACCGATGGCCCGTAGGCCGGTTCGTGCTGGTCGTGCTGGTTCAAGCCGTCGTCATCTCCTCGCACCCGCTGACACCGCTGATGCTGATCAGTGCGCTGGTGGTGCTGTGGCTTCCGCGCCGAAACCGCCGGGTCGTGCTGCCGGTCCTGGCCAGTGCGCTGCTGCTGACCGTGGCCTGGGATGCCACCATCGCCCGCTCCTACATCTCGGAAAACCTGAACGACTTCCTGGGCGCGCTGCTGCAACCCGACTCCAACGTCGCATCCGGGCTGACCGAGCTCGGTACCGCAGCACCGGGCCAAGCCGTGGTGGCCTGGGTCGACCGGGGCCTGTCCGCCGCCGTGTTCCTGCTGGCGGGCATCTCTTTCCTGGCCCGCCCCTGGGTCCGTCGCACCGGCCTTCCCCTGCTCGTCCTGGCTCCGCTGCCGGTCCTGACCGCGAATGCCTACGGCGGCGAGATGATCCTCCGCGCCTATCTGTTCGCACTGCCTCCGGCCGCTTTCCTGATCGCGGCCCTGCTCTTCAGATGGGGTAGGCGGCCGCGACTTCGCGCACTTGCCGTCTTTCCGCTGCTGCTCGCCTTGCTCGGGGGACTGGTCTTCGGCTACTACGGCAAGGAATCGGCGGACTACTTCACGAAGGGCGAGGTGGCCGCCGGGCGCTTCGTCGCGGCCACCGCTCCTCCCGGTTCCACGATCGTCTCCCTCACCTCGGCCGTGCCCGGCCTGTACCTGCGCTACGACGAGAACGTCCAGGTGCAGTTGGACGAGCAGGACCTCAGCGACAGGCGGCGACTGGTGAGCGACCCGGCGAAGGGCCTGGAACCGTTCGTCCAGGGGGCTACGCCGGTACGACCCGCCTACATCATCCTGAGCCGGGCTCAGTCCGCCGATGTCTACCTCAGGGGGATCCTGCCCGCCGACACCATGGGACGAATGGAGTCGGCCTTGTCGAAGACGCGGGGCTACATTCCCGTCTACCGCACCAAGGACGCGGTGGTCTACAGGTATCAGAACCCGAAGCACGGAGGGGGACCATGACCCTCCTTCTTCGCTGGGGACTCGCACTGTCCGGCTGGTCAGCCCTGGCGGCAGTCACCTTGCTGCCGGACGCCGACGACCTGCGCGTCGTGGTGACGACGGTGTTCCTGCTCGTCTGCCCTGGCCTGGCAGCCTCCCGCTGGGCCCGGCCGGGCTCGGCGCGCCCCACGGACCGTGCGGCAGTTCTCGAGACCGGCGTTCTGACCGTGGTGCTCAGCCTGTCGCTGGCGGTGCTCGTCGTGGAGCCGATGTTCCTGAGTGACACGTTCACGGTCACCCGGGCGCTGCTCGCACTCGCCGCCGCCACATCCGTCCTGGCCCTGCTGCCCAAGTCCGGCGGACGTCGTCATCGGGCGCCGCGGGCCGTCCCGGGCGCGGATCCACCGACGGCCGCCGCCGATCAGCCCGAGCCGCACACCTCGGAGTGAGGCGCCGCGGCGGCCTCGCTCCGAGGTGCCGCACCGGTCCACATGGGCGTCGCAGCAGTCCTGCGCCCCTTGAAACACCTGCTCCACCCCTGCCTGCCCGCCGGGGTGTGTCCGAGTTTCGAAAGAACCGCGCTGCCCACTTGACGTCGCTCGCAAATCGGGCAAGGGTGTATATATACACCGTAAACGTATGGCGTAGGTGTTGGGAGACATGTGATCATGTACAGCGATCCGATCCTTAGCAGCGAGGGCAAAGCCCGCTCGTCCGCCCTCGTGAGCCTGGTCGTCCCGGCCCGCAACGAGGCGCGGAACATCCCGTGGGTCTTCGAGCAGATCCCGGGGTGTGTGGACGAGGTGATCCTCGTCGACGGCGAGTCAGTCGACGCCACGGTCCCCATGGCGCAGCACTGCCTGCCGACCGTGCGCAACGTGAAGCAGAGCGGCCCCGGCAAGGGCAACGCCCTGCGTACCGGCTTCCTTGAGGCGAAGGGCGACTACGTGGTGATGATGGACGCCGACGGCAGCATGTCGCCGGCGGAAATCCCCCACTTCCTGCACTTTCTCGAGTACGGCTACGACTTCGTCAAGGGTTCGAGGTTTGTGGCGGGCGGTGGCTCGCTCGACATCACCCTCATCCGCCGGATGGGCAACCATGTGCTTCTGCTCGCCACCAACCGGCTCTACCATGCTTCCCTGACCGATCTGTGCTACGGCTTCTGCGCCTTCCGGCGCAGCTTCCTGGACCAGCTCGACCTGCACGCCGCCGGCTTCGAGATCGAGGCCGAGATGATCGCGCACGCCCTGCGCTCCGGCCTGCGCATCGCCGAGGTCCCCAGCCTGGAACTGCCCCGCCGCAGCGGCCGCTCGAACCTCCATGCCATATCCGACGGGCGCCGGGTGCTGCGCACCCTGTTCTCGGAACGGCCAGGTGCCCGGTCCTTCACCGGCCGTTCCTCCACCGCCCGGTCCGAGCGAAGCGCATCATGAACTCCGTCCCTATGCGCTCCGCCCCCGTCCGGCCCCCGGTGCCGGTGGTCGACATCGACCTGGCCCGTCCCGGTGAGTTCCGCCTGCCCGGCGACCGGGGGCCGGTCCGCCCGCAGAGGCAGGTTCGTGCTCTCGTGCGACTGGACGGTCTTCCCCTGGGCATGGTCAGCGCCGCGAACACCTCCGGGCCCGAGGGTCTCTGGCGGGCGGTGTCCGGCGTTGCCCACCGCGAACTGGCGGGCGAGATCGCCCGGCGCCGCGCCGTGGACCGGACCGGAACATCGGACGGTGGCACCGACGGGGCCGAACGGGGCCACGTACTCCACAAGTCACCCTTCATCAGCGTGGTCGTGGCCACCCGCAACCGGCCGGAGCAGCTGCGCCACTGTCTGCGCTCGCTCCTGCGGTCGGAATACCCGGAGTTCGAGATCGTCGTGGTCGACAACGCCCCGGCCGACGGCGCGACCGAAGCCCTGGTCCGCGGAGCCTTCACCGGGCAGGTCCGGTACGTCCGTGAACCTGTCGCCGGGCTGGCCCGCGCCCACAACCTGGGGCTCGCCCGGGCCCGCGGCTCCGTCGTCGCCTTCACGGACGACGACACGCTCGTCGACCCCGGATGGCTGTCGGCCCTGGCCGAGACCTTCGCGCACGACACGCGGATCGGCTGTGTCACCGGGCTGATCGTGCCCGCCGAACTGGAGACCCCGGCCCAGGCCGTCCTGGAGCGGCAGGGCGGTTTCGCGAAGGGGTACGTGCCGCGCACCTGGTCGCTGGTCGATCCGCCGGCGGACCCGCTGTTCCCCTTCACCGCGGGACGCTTCGGCTCCGGTGCCAACATGGCCTTCCGTACCGACGTGCTCCGCTCCCTAGGCGGCTTCGACCCCGCGACCGGTGCCGGTACACCGGGCCGGGGCGGCGACGACCTGCTCGCCTTCTTCGAGGTCCTGACGGCCGGTCACATGCTCGCCTACCAGCCGAGCGCCATCGTCTGGCACTGTCATCGCCGTACGTGGGACGCAGTGGCCGGCCAGGTGTTCGGCTATGGCGCCGGGCTCGGTGCCTATCTCACCGGCGCGCTGCTGAAGAACCCCCGTCGGTTGCCCGCCCTGCTGCGGCGGCTGCCCCGCGGCATCCGCTACCTCATGACCAGATCGCGCGACCGCAGCGCCGAGCCCGAGGCCGACTGGTCCAGGCGCCTGGCGCTTCTGGAAATGCGGGGGATTGTCTACGGCGCCTTCGGCTATCTCCGCGGACGTCTCACCGGCGTCGGCGTCGGAACCTGACGAGGTGGGTGGCTTGGACAGCAATTCGATGACCGACTCGGCTGCGAGGGCCACCGGTATGCGACGACGCTCCCTCCCTGCAGTGATGCGCGCCAGTGTCGCAGCAGCGCTCCCCGGTGAACCCGTACTGCGCACAGGGCACCTTCTCGCGGTCGGTTCCCTCATCAACTCGGGCTTCGGCTTCGTCTTCTGGATCTTCGCAACGCACTGGTACGACGAGCGGACCGTGGGCCTGAGCTACTCGGCGATCTCGGCGTCCTTGCTGCTCACGGGCATCGGGCAGCTCAACCTGAACGATTTCCTGGTGCGGTTCGTGCCGGCCGCCGGCCGGCGGACACGCCGCCTGGTCCTCACCTGCTATGCGGCGAGCACGTCCTTCAGCCTGGTGGTGGCCGTGGCGTTCCTGGCGGTGGTGCCGGTGGTCGCACCAAGGCTCGAAGTCCTGCTGACACCGGTCACCGCGGTCTGCTTCGTGGTGGCAACCGCCGGTTACGCCGTCTTCGTTCTGCAGGACGGCGCGCTCACCGCGGTCCGCCGCCCAGGCTGGGTCGTGGGCGAGAACGTGATATTCGCCGTCACGAAGATGCTGCTGCTTGCTCTCGGCGCCGCCCTGGGCCTTTTCTCCGGGATCCTGCTCTCGTGGGCGGGAGCTCTCGTGGTCTCGCTGCTCGTGGCCAACTTCGTCCTGATGGGCAGGGCCATTCCCCGGCACGAGCAGGAGACGAAGACCACCCCACCACCGCCCCGCCTGCTCGGGTACGCCGCGGCCGACTGGGTCGGCTCCCTGTTCCGGATCGCCTCCTACACCATTCCCCCGCTGATCGTGCTGAACAACCTCGGCGCTGAGCAGAGCGCCTACTTCTCAGTGGCCTGGAATGTCGCCTACGTGCCCTACCTGATCGCCCGCAACATGGGAACGTCCCTGCTTGCGGAGTCGATGCGCGGGCCCGAACGACTCGTGGAACACGCTCTGCGCGTCCTGCGCCACTCGGGTCTGCTGCTGGCCGGCGTCACGGTCGTCCTGGTCGGGTTCGCCCCGCAGATCCTGTCGCTCTTCGGTGCCGCGTATTCGGCCGAGGGAACCATGGTGCTGCGGCTGTTGGCTCTGTCGGCGCTGCCCAACCTTCTGCTGAGCGTGGCCATCGACGTGGCCCGGGCGCGGCGACGCCTGCGCTGGGCGGTGGCGCTGCAGGTGGCGATGTGCGTGATGGTGCTCGGGCTCACCAAGCTGCTGCTGCCTGAACTCGGCCTCGTGGGCGCGGGCGTCGCCTGGCTCGTCACCCAGTGCGTGATCGCCGTCTTCCTGCTCGTGTCCTGGTCCCGCTGGCTCGTCCTAGTGACGGAAAGGTCATCATGAACGACACGCGCTCCACCGAACGCGCCGTCCCCACCTTGTCGGTCGTCATCTGTGCCTACACCCTCGACCGCTGGGAGGACCTGCGGGCCGCAATCCGGTCGGTGCAGTCCCAGGACCCTCCCGCCCACGAGGTCGTGCTGGTGGTCGACCACAACCAGGCACTACTGCAGCGGGCCGAGCAGGAGCTGTCCGGTGTCCTGGTGGTGTCCAACCAGAGGCGGCGCGGTCTGTCCGGGGGGCGCAACACCGGGGTGGCAGTCTCACACGGCGACGTGGTGGCCTTCCTCGATGACGACGCGACCGCCGAATCGGGATGGACGGGCCGTCTGCTGGCGCCCTACGGCGATCCCCGGGTGGTGGGCGTCGGCGGGCTGGTCCGGCCTTGGTGGGCGGCCGGGCGTCCCGAGTGGTTCCCGCCGGAGTTCGACTGGGTGGTCGGCTGCTCCTACCGGGGACAGCCCCAACGGGCGGCCCCGGTCCGCAACTTCATCGGCGCCAACATGTCCTTCCGCAGAAGGGAACTGCTCGCCGTCGGCGGTTTTCTCGACGAGCTGGGACGTGTGGGCACCCGTCCAATGGCGAGCTGCGACGAGACGGACCTGTGCCTGCGTATCGCGGCTCGCAACCCGGAGGCCGTGCTGCTGTACGAGCCTGCCGCCGAGGTACGGCACCGGGTCCCCAAGTCTCGTGCCAGCTGGGCCTACTTCCAGAACCGCTGCTACGTGGAAGGGCTGTCCAAGGCGCTGGTGGCGCGACGCTGCGGCAGCGGGCCGGCGCTGGCCAACGAGCGCACGTATGTGCGGTCGACCATTTCGCGGGCCCTCGCCCGGAACCTGACCCGGATCCGGCGCCCCGGCGCGCTGCGCACGATCGGGGCACTGTCCGCGGGGACGTGCGCCACCGCCACCGGTTACCTCGTCGGATGGTTCCGGCCGCTGTATTCGCAGGGCTTCTCCTGGCGTCCCCGCACTTCGGCGCAGCCCCGGGAGACGGTTCGCTCATGACGGCCGTACACGTCTTCCTCTACCACGCGGTGTCCGACGACTCACCGCAGTGGCTCGCGCCGTTCACGGTGACTCCACGCACGTTCGTGGAGCACCTGGACATGATCGCCGACAGTGGACTCCATGTGATCCCACTGCGGCAGTTGGTCGCGGCACTGCACGGCGGTCCTCCGGTGCCACCCCGCTCCGCGGTGCTGACCTTCGACGACGGATACGCGGACTTCGCCTCCACGGTGGCACCGCTGCTCGCTGCACGTGGACTTCCCTCCACTCTGTATGTGACCACGGGCGCCCTGAGGGCTGCGGGACGGCCGTCGGGCGGCGGACCGTTCCCATACGTGGAGATGCTCAGCTGGGCCCAGGTCAGGGAGCTGGACGCGGCCGGGGTCGAGATCGGCGGACACAGCATGACCCATCCGCAACTGGACACTCTGCCTCGGAAGTCGGCGAGGGAGGAAGTGGCCGGCTGCAAGCGGGAGATCGAGGACGAACTCGTGCATCCCGTCGTCTCGTTCGCCTACCCGCACGGCTATTCCAGCCGCTCCGTTCGCGCGCTGGTGCGGGAGTCCGGCTGGACCTCGGCCGCCGCCATCAGGGCAGCCTCGGCCTTCAGCTCGGATGGGGACGACCCGCTGTGGTTCGCCCGGCTCATGGTCCGGGCCGACACCGGCCGAGAACGCTTCGCGCTCTGGACGAGCGGTGAGGGGGCCCCCGTGGCACCGTTCGCCGAGAGCCTGCGGACCAGGGGCTGGCGGGCGTACCGCCGGGCAAGAGCGGCGACCGGACGGCCGTACCGGGCGATTCCCGCCTGACCCCGGGCGCCGCGGATGCACAGGCCGCTCTGACGGTGCGTCAACGCTGCCAGACCCGGACCCAGTCCACGAGCATGCGCGCCGAGACGGTCCCAGAGGGCGGGGCGTGGGGAAGGCCGACGGCCAGGTTGATGAGAACCTCCATGGGCACGTGCGGAATCCGCTCGGAGGCGGTCACCCGGAACCGTTCGACCCCGTCCACGTACCAGACCAGTTTGTCCTTCTCCCAGAGCACCGCGAAGACGTGGTAGTCATCGGAAAAATCGGCCGCCGTGAAGATCTCCCCCTGCTTTCTCTTGGCGCCCTCCGCGTTCCGCCAGTGCACGAACATGGAGGGCTCACGCGTGGTGCCGAGGAACTCCATGATGTCGATTTCGGGCGGGGTGAAGCGGCTCGCGGGCATCATCCAGAACGCGGGTGCCATCCCGCCCTGCGCCGGGATGCGGATCGCCGCCTCGAAGTAGCCATAGGTGAAGGTCTCTCGTGGCTTCGCGTACCAGTGGTCCCGGCCAGTGGAGATCATGCCGGACACCCAGGGGTAGACCTCCCCGTCGCTGCCGCGGATGGCACGGCGCTGGGCGGTGATGGTCAGTTTCCCCCCGCCCACGGAGACCTGACGCGGCTGGTACCACTCCAGTTCGTTGTTGGAGCTGATGGTGCAGCCGTCCTCGTTCCAGTCGTAGCACGTGGTCCAGCGGTCCTTGTCGAGTCGTGAGCCGTCGAAGTCGTCATGGAAGACGAGTCGCCAGTCCCCGGACACCGAAGGCTTGGGCGCAGGGGTGCCGGGCGTGGAACCGCAGGCGCAGCACGCCATCAGCAGCAGCGTGAGCACACCGAGCACCGCGCCTCGTGACGTCATGGGTCTGCGCGAGTCCCGGTCGACGCGGCCACCCTGCGCGCGGCGAATCCGGTGCCGGCGACGAACCGCAGCACGGGGCCGAAGGTGGGAGCGGCGGCCAGTCCGGTGAAGAACAGTCCGGGCACGGAGGACTCGAACCCGGACGACAGCCGCGGGGCACCGCGGTACGTCCGTACATCCCGGCGGAGTCCGGGTGCCAGCAGCCCAAGACGGTCGACATTCACCCGGTACCCCGTGGCCAGCAGCAGATGGTCGGCCTGCAGCACCTCCGTACTTCCGTCGGCGTCCACGACCTCAATGCGCATCGTGTCGTCCTCGACCGCAGCGGAACTGACTGTACGGCGGCACAGCACCGGGAAGCGGTCGTCCACGCGGTGTCGCAGCCACCAGCCGCCGGACGGCCCGAGCACGGAGTGCAGCAGACGCATCCGCAGCCCCTCCGGCAGATGGCGGTAGGCCCCGCCCCCGTAGCTGCACGCCAGCAGCGACCAGCCCGGTCCGAGCGGCGAACCCGGCTTGACGATGCGTACGGGGCGTGGCCGGTCGGCCAGGCGGTCGGTGTCCGGCGGGCCGCCGAACGTGACGGACTCGGCGCGGACGATCACGGTGGGACGGGCACCGTTCTCGTGCAACAGCGCGGCGCTCTCCAGGGCCGACTGGCCGGCACCGAGGACGGCGACCCGCTGCCCCGAGAATCGGGTCAGATCACGGTGCCGACTGGTGTGGGAGACGAGGTCGTCGGGGAAGGGGCCGCCCAGTTCGGGCGGCTCGTGGGCGAACGGGACCTGCCCGGTGGCCATCACCACGTTCTCGGCGAGGAACTGTTCTCCGGAGTCCAGGGTGACCGCGAACAGCCCGTCCAACGCCTCAACGGTCTGTACCCTCTGCCGCTCGGTTTCGGGCACGCGTCGCTCCTGGAACCACCGTCCGTAGGCGATCATCTCCTCGACCGGAATGGGGTACAGGTCGCCCACGGGTCCGAGTCCCCGCGCGGCCCGGAAGTCCTCCAGGCGGTATCCGGGCTCTGGTGCGGAAATGGAGGAGGCGGCCGGCACCGACTTCAGATACATGCCTGCGGGCATATTGCTGTCCCAGCACTCCATGGGTTCACCGAAGACCCGCCGTGGTCTTCCTGCCGCGCTCAGCCAGGCGGCTGTGGCGAGCCCGTAGGGGCCGGTTCCGATGACGACGGTGGGCAGCCGCTGACCGGAGTCACTGGTCCCTCCGTTCCTGGCCGCTCTGTGCCGGGCGATGAAACCGGTGTTCGCGGGCATGGTCGCTCCTTCCCCAGGGCCCACAAATTGGCTCTGCCGTCACTGTGTATCCCGTATGGTCCCCGGCCGCGGGCCCGGAGGCTCCATGGCGCGTGGTGCCGACGCCGTCACGGCCGGGAACCGGCCCAACGGGCGGCCTCCCTGAGTACGGGTGCGACCGTGTCGGTGAGCCAGCCGTAGCTGTGGCCGAACCTCGGGGACTTGCGGACGTTGTTCGCCACATGCCACAGCCAGGTCAGCAGGGGAATCGCCACCGGATCGTGGACACCGTGGTCGTCCTGGTCCAGCCCCGCGAGTGCGAGCAGGGCACGGTCGGCATCCGGCACCTGGCCGGTGCGCAAGGTCTCGGCGACCAGGCCACCCAGTGGGCGGCCGCTCAGGGTACTGCGCAGGGCCAGCACGAGGGTGTAGGCGTCGATCTCGCACGGCCCGTCCGCCTGACCGCTGCTCCAGTCGAAGACACCGGTGACCTGGAGGGGGTCGCCTCCGAGCAGCACATTGCCGGGGTGGTAGTCGCCATGGGTCCAGCCCTCGGTCAGGACGGCGCCCGCCAGGGCCGCGTCCAGCCGGTGGCGCAGCGCCTGGAATTCGGCCGCTCTCCGGCCGGACCGGTAACTGGGGATTCCGGCAAAGAGATCCCTCAACTGCGACTCGCACCAGGGCAGGGCCCGGTCGGCTGCCTTGCGGCGACGTCCGGTCGCGGTCCGGAGGTCCGCCAGCAGGCGCAGTGCGGGAGCGACGGCGGCGTACGGGTCGTCCGGGGTGTTGCGGATCAGTCGTTCCGCCGGGATTCCCGGGAGCTTGTTCTGAACGAGTGTCCCGCCGGGGGATGGTGAGCCGACCACTCGGGGCAGCACAGGACGCCAGGGGTCGAGCCGGCCGTCGGCGTCGAGCTGTTGCAGGACTTCCCGCTCCCGCGCCGCGACGGCGGCCCCGGCCTCGTTCCTGGGGTGTTTGACCACCAGGCTCTCAGCGCCGCCGCGCCGCAGCTCGAACACCAGGAGACCCGCTTTGGGCAAGGAGGGACGCCGGACCACGCTGATGTCGCAGGGACCGGCGCCGCGCATCAGCCAGTGGGCCCGGAGACGGTCGTCGAGGCCGCCCAGCGCGCGGGGGAAGTAGAGGGGCAGCAAACCGGAGAGCGAGGACATTTTGACGGAAGTCTTCATACCAGGCCTTGCTGGACGGTCCGCGGGCACGACCCGCGCTGCTCTGGATAATGAATATCGGGGATATGTCACTACTTGGTTGATTCTAGAGCTTCATTCATATTAGTTCCTTACGGGGAGTTTCTCCCAGAGAGGGACGGGTGGTCTCCTTGCTCGACAACGAGGTGCCTGTCCTCCTCGTCAGGATCGGCAACTATCCGCTGCACCATGGCAGTCTGGGCGTGGTGCGCACGGTCGGGCGCTTGGGCGTGCCGGTCCATGCCGTCGTCGAGGGCCGCTTCACGCCTGTTGCCCTTTCGCGCTATGTGACACGCAGGATCGTCTGGCCGACGACCGGCTGGGAGGAAACGGAGCGGCTTGCGGACGGACTGCTGTCCATCGGCCGGGCGATCGGTGCCCGGTGTGTGGCGGTGCCGACCGACGACGAGGCGGCGATCGTGCTTGCCGAGTACGCCGACCGGCTGAAGGAGTGTTTCCTGCTCCCGCCCGGGCCGGCCCACCTGCCGCGCGTGCTGGCCTGCAAGGCGAGCCTGCACCGGATCTGCACCGAGAACGGCGTTCCCGCGCCGCGGTCACGAGCACCGGAGAACCGCGACGAACTGGCTGACACGGGGCGCGAGCTCGGCTACCCGTTGGTGCTCAAGAACCTGGAGCCGTTCAGCAGGCTCCGCACCCCCGCCGTCAGCGGTAGTACCACCGTGGTGCGCGACGAACGGGAACTGCTCTGCCGCTTTCCGGAGGCCAAGCCCCCGCCGGTCCTCATGCAGGAGTACATCCCGAGACGGCAGGCAGAGGACTGGATCACCCACCTCTACTGTGGTCGGGGTGGTGTGCCGCGTGTCCTGTTCACCGGCTTGAAACTGCGATCCTGGCCTCCGTACGCGGGGATGACCGCCCGGGCCGTGGCGCTGCGCAACCCCGAACTGGCACTGCTGACGGAGCGGCTGTGCCGCCGGATCGGCTACAGCGGACTGGCGGATCTGGACTGGCGTTACGACCGTCGGGACGGGCAGTACAAGCTCGTGGACTTCAATCCGCGTACCGGCGCCCAGTTTCGCCTCTTCGAGAACCTCCACGGAGTCGATGTCATCCGTGCCATGCATCTGGACCTCACCGGCCGTGAAGTGCCCGATGGTGCTCAGGTCGAGGGGCGGGTCTTTGTCGCCGGCCAACTGGACTTTCCGTCGGTGGCGGCGTGGCTCGCGCAGGAGTGCAGACTACCGTCGGACCTCCTGAGCGAGCGACCCACCGAGCGGGCCTGGCTCTGCCGGGACGACCCCCTGCCGGCCATGGCCGAGGCGATCCGGTTCACCGGGCTGGTGACGCGTCGTCTGATGGAGTCGGCGCGTCAGAGGCGGCTCAAGTCGCCCTGACCGGGCGTTAGGTGGGCTGCCTGCGCGCCATGTCGAACAGGCCTTCTCCGTCGGGGGACGGACAGATCGGCGTGCACCGGCGGAGACGCGTATCCAGTCGCTGGCGCGTGCTGATGTCGTCGACGAACATCGTGCCGCCGGGGCCGGACCTTGATCGATATGCTCCATCTCGAACCGCGTGTTCGCGGCGCGTGCAGACAGTCGTGCGCTGGGCACGTCCACCCGGCGAGGCTCCCGCAACAGTCCTGGCCGCCGCGGTCTGCTGTACCTCGGCGTACGGCGATTGCGACCGGCGGCGGTCGGGCGCCGGGGTGCCCTTCCGTGCTGTGAGATCCCGTGCGATGGGGGCGGAAGGCTCGCGCTCCAGACGTGTCCCTCGCCGTTGCGGCCCAGGGCCTCAGGGCCTCCAGGCGATTGTCCGTTGATGCTCGGGGCGACGCCCCTCCGACCGACACGGCAGGACGTGTGTGGAGCGCTGTGTGGCACGGGCTCTCCCCAGGCCTCACCAGGGTGGTGTCGGCGGGGCGGGCTGCCTCTGGCAGATCCGCGACGAATGCGCCCGCCGGACGGCAAAGGTGGCCGGCCGTCCTACTTCGGAAGATCTTTTCCATGGCGGCCCGCTTCCCGGCTGCGGTCGCCCGGGCGGCGGGACCGCTCGGCGGCCGCGAACCCCTCCGGGCTACATGTTGACCAGGCGCCTCCTCGGGGTGACTATGTACGTATACATCGTAAATATACATATTTACCCCTGGAGAACGGCATGCGTCTGACAGTCATCGGCACCGGATACGTCGGAGCAGTCCACGCCGCCTGCATGGCGGAGATCGGGCACGAGGTCCTGGGCCTCGACGTCGACGAGGAGCGGGTCGCCGTGCTCGCCGCCGGACGCCCCCCGTTCTACGAGCCCGGCCTGTCCCGGATGCTCCAACGGGCGGTGACGACGGGCCGGTTGCGCTTCACCACTTCGTCGGTCGAGGCCGCCCGTTTCGCCGACACGCACTTCGTCTGCGTCGGCACGCCGCAGCGGCCCGACTCGGGCGCCGCCGACCTGCGTCATGTCGAGGGCGTGGTGGACGCACTGGCACCTGGGCTGCGCCGTGCCGGCCACAACGGGGCCCTGGTAGTCGGCAAGTCCACCGTGCCGGTCGGTACGGCGGACCGGCTGGCCGAACGGCTGCGCGCGGCCGGTGCCGACGCCGACGTCGCCTGGAACCCGGAGTTCCTGCGCGAGGGATGTGCCATCCAGGACACTCTGCGACCGGAACGCATCGTGGCGGGCGTCCACTCGGCGCGCGCCGAGGCGCGGCTGCGCGCGGTTTACGCGCCACTCCTGGCCGCCGGAACGCCGTTCATTGCGACCGACACCGCCACCGCCGAACTCGTCAAGGTGGCCTCGAACTCCTTTCTCGCCACCAAGGTCTCCTTCATCAACGCCATGGCCGAGATCTGCGACGTCGTGGGCGCCGACGTGCTCACCCTGGCCGAGGCGATGGGCGCCGACTCCCGTATCGGACCCCGTTTCCTGGCCCCCGGTCTCGGCTTTGGCGGCAGCTGCCTGCCGAAGGACATCCGGGCCTTCGCCGAGCGGGCAGAGGAAATCGGCCGGGGCGATTCGGTGGCGTTCCTCCGCCAGGTCGACGAGATCAACACACGGCAGCGCCGGCGCATCGTCGACCTCGCGCAGCGGCTCGTCGGCGGGACCTTCGAGGGTCGCAGCGTCGCGGTCCTGGGGGCCGCCTTCAAGCCCGGCAGCGACGACGTACGGGACTCGCCGGCGCTCGCGGTGGCGGAGGAGGCCCGCCGCCGCGGAGCCCGGGTCCGGGTCCACGATCCCGAAGCCGTCGACAACGCCCGGGCCGCACACCCCGCACTGCAGTACGCCCTGGACGTGGCCAAGGCCTGCGAGCGGGCAGACGTCGTCCTGCACCTCACCGAATGGTCCCAGTACCAGGAACTCGACCCCGCGGCCCTCGCCACTGTGGTGCGCAACCCGGCCATGGTCGACGCCCGCAACACCCTTGACGTCCAGGCCTGGCACTCGGCGGGCTGGCAACTGTGTGCTCCGGGCCGTCCGCGGCTCGGCTGATCGGCAGGAGGAGCCCAATGCGTGTGGTGATTTCCGGTGGAAGCGGCTTCCTGGGATCGCATCTGTGCGAAGCCCTGCTGCGCAGAGGAGACCGTGTCTGCTGCCTGGACGACTTCTCCTCGGGCCGCGCGGCGAACGTCGGACACCTCCTGCTCGAGCCCGGATTCCAGTGCGTCCCGTGCGACGTCACGGCGCAGATCAGAGTCACCGGGGACGTAGACGCCGTCGTCCACCTCGCGAGCGCCGCCTCACCGTGCGACTACTCCCGGCGCCCGCTGCAGACGCTGGCCGCCGGCAGCCGGGGCACGGAGAACCTGCTGAGGCTGGCGCTCCGGCACCAGGCCCGCTTCGTCCTGGCCTCCACCAGTGAGGTCTACGGCGACCCGGAGGTGCACCCGCAGGACGAGGACTACTGGGGGCACGTCAACCCCATAGGTCCGCGCAGTGTCTACGACGAGGCCAAGCGCTTCGCCGAGGCCCTCACCATGGCGTACCGGCGCAGCGAGGGCGCGGACGCCGGCATCGTGCGGATCTTCAACACATACGGTCCGCGCATGCGGCCGCACGACGGCCGGGTGGTCTCCACCTTCATCCGGCAGGCGCTGGACGGGGAGGCGCTGACCATCTTCGGGGACGGCAGCCAGACCCGCAGCTTCTGCTACGTGGACGACCTGATCCGCGGCCTGCTGGCCATGGTGGACACCCATGTGCCGGGTCCGTTCAACCTCGGCAACCCCGGCGAGCGGACCATGCACGAACTCGCCGCGCTGGTGTTGCTGATCACCGGCTCGGACAGCGGACTGCGTTTCCTGCCCCTGCCCGTCGACGACCCGGTCCGTCGACGCCCCGTCATCACGCGTGCCCGCGAAGGGCTCGGCTGGCACCCGACGGTGCCGCTGGAAGCGGGGCTGCGCCGCACCGTCGAGTGGTTCGCGGCCAACTCGGACACATCCGTACGCCGCCAGGAGCGCTCCCCGGTGGGACGGTCATCATGAAAGCGCTCGTCCTGTGCGGCGGAGCTGCAACCCGCCTCCGCACATCGTCGGAGACATCCCCGGCGCCGTCGACGACTTCCGCCGCTAACAGCCGGCGCCCGCATCCTGTCGACCGAGGTGCCCGAACCGACCGCCGTCGGCATCGTCGGACCGGGCGGGCCGGGTGGTGGGCCCGGACGTGACACCGCGGCACCCGACGAGCGGGCCGGCGCCGGTCTGTCTCTTCACCCCCGTCGTGCACAAGGCCGTACGGCCGTCTCGGCACGGCGAGCTGAAGATCACCGATGCTCTCCCGCTCCCGATCCCGCTCCGGCTCGACCGGGCTCGCGAAGGGTGCGCCGTGGTCACGGGGCTCACGGCGACCGCCCGCTGGTACCGCACGCACCACTCCTGATGGGAGTCGCTGCTGCGGCGGGAGCTGCCCGGATTCCGACCCGCGCGCGATCTGCCACCCAAGTGTGGGAACGGAGACATCGATCATGAGCGCACCCATCGAGGACTACGCTCTCCTCAGCGATCTGGAAACCGCAGCCATGGTCGGCCGGAACGGGTCCATCGACTGGCTGTGTCTGCCCCGTTTCGACTCGCCGGCCTGTCTGGCCGCGCTGCTGGGTACGGAGGACAACGGCTTCTGGCGGGTCGCTCCGGTTGCTGCACCCGCTACCTGTACCCGCCGCGCCTACCGACCCGACACGCTGGTCCTGGACACCTGGTGGGAGACCGCGGAGGGAGCGGTCCGGGTCACCGACTTCATGCCGCCCCGCGCCCAACTGCCGTGCATCGTCCGCGTGATCGAGGGCGTGTCGGGTTCCGTGCCCGTGCGCAGCGAACTGCGCCTGCGCTTCCACCAGGGCCGCGTGGTGCCCTGGGTCAGGGTCACCGAAGACTCCACCGTCGCGGTCGCCGGGCCGGACTCCGTCTGGCTGGGCGCGGACGGCCCCGTGCAAGCCCTCGGCAAAGAGGGCTCCACGGTCCTCGACTTCACCGTCCTGGCCGGCCAGCGGCTCGCCCTCACCCTGGTGTGGTCGCCCTCGCACCGCCCCGGCCCGCCCGCGGCGGTGTCCGTCCCGGCGGAGAAGATGCTCAGGGAGACCAGCGACTTCTGGCGGAGTTGGGCGGGCCATTGCCGCTACCAGGGGCCGTGGCGGGACGCAGTGGTGCGCTCCCTGATCACCCTGAAGGCACTCACCTTCGCGCCCACCGGCGGCATCGTCGCCGCGCCGACCACGTCGCTGCCCGGGTGCCTCGGGGGCGAACGTAACTGGGACTACAGGTACTGCTGGCTGCGCGACTCCACCCTCACCCTGTCCTGCCTGCTGCGCAGCGGCTACCGGGACGAGGCGACGGCCTGGCTGGACTGGCTGGTGCGGGCCATAGCGGGTGACCCGGCCGACCTGCAGACCGTGTACGGCCTCGGTGGACAGCGGCTGCTGCCGGAGACCGAGGCGCCCTGGCTGCCCGGCTACGAGAGTTCGCAGCCGGTACGGTTCGGGAACTCCGCCGTCGGCCAGTTCCAGCTGGACGTGTACGGCGAGGTCCTGGACGCGCTGTACTTGTCCCTGCGGGCGAGCATCCCCATGCCCGCCCATGTGTGGGACCTGGTCGGAGAGATGATGGGCTTCCTGCAGCGGCACTGGCGGGAACCCGACCAGGGCCTGTGGCAGGTGCGGGGACCGCGGCGGCAGTTCGTACACTCCAAGGTCATGGTGTGGGTGGCCGCCGATCGCGCCCTGCGCATGGGGGAGCTGCTGGGCCGCAACGGATCCTCGGCCGAGTGGCGGGCCATGCGGGACGAGGTGCACCGGCAGGTCCTCCGTCAGGGCTGGGACGTGGAGCAGCGGTCCTTCGTGCAGTCCTATGGTTCCGCCGACCTGGACGCCTCGGCCCTGCTGATGCCCCGGCTCGGCTTCCTGCCCGCCGGGGACCCGAGGGTGCTGTGCACCGTCCGCGAGATGCAGCGGCTGGACCACAGGGGGTTCCTACGGCGGTACGCGCCGGGCGGTGACGGCGCACACGGCGTGGACGGCATGCACGGCCGCGAGGGCGCGTTCTTGTCGTGCTCCCTGTGGTACGCCGACGCCCTCGCCGCGACCGGGCACGCGGAACAGGCACGCGAGGCCTTCGAGCGGGTGCTCGCCGCCCGCAACGACGTCGGACTGCTGTCGGAGCAGTGGGACCCGGACGCCGGACGCCAGATGGGCAACGCACCGAAGGCGTTCAGCCACATCGCCCTTGCGGAGACGGCATTCGCCCTGTCAGCACCACCATCCCGGAGTCCCCGTAGCCGGGAGGCGTCGGATCGGCGTTGATCCGGGTCACCGCCGGCCGGTCGCTCAGTGGCGTGAACCGACCACGGGATCACCGGGATCAGGCCTGGCGCCGCTCGCGGCCGGACTCCGACGAGTCCGCAGGCCGCAGTGGTGCTGCCGCGCCGGTCGGAGGGGCGTGGTCGGGCCGGCGCAGGATGATCTCGCTCTCCTCCAGGTTCATCGGCGGGGCGAACAGGTATCCCTGCCCGAACCGGCAGCCGATGGAGGCGAGCAGCTCGCGCTGTGCCTGTTCCTCGATGCCCTCGGCGATCACCTGCAGGCCGAGGCTGTCGGCCAGGTGGACGATTCCCTCGACGAGTGCGACCTGTTTCCGGTCCTCCGGGATGTCATCGATGAACGTCTTGTCGATCTTGAGTACGTCGATGGGGAAATCCCGCAGATAGCGCAGCGAGGAGAACCCTGTGCCGAAGTCGTCGACCGCGATGCGAACCCCGAGGTCCTTCAGCGTCCGAAGGAGTGCGTCGATGTGGTCGTCCCGCCGTACGAGCACCGACTCGGTCAGCTCCAACTGCAGTGAGTCCGGCTGGAGGCCGGCGGTGTCGAGGGACCTGCGCACCTCGTTCAGGAAGCCCGTGTCCTGCCATTGGCGGGCGGACACGTTGACGCTGACGTACGGCGGCGGTACGGGCCGTGGGGTCCGGTTCTGCAGTCGGGCGATGCCGGCCGCGGCGTTCCGTAGTACCCAGGCGCCCAACGGCGTGATCTGCCCGGTCTCCTCGGCGAGCGCGATGAACTGGAGCGGCGGGACCGTCCCACGTCGGGTGTGCGGCCAGCGGGCCAGTGCCTCGAAGCCGACGACCTCGCCCACGGTGATGTCCACCACCGGTTGGTAGAGCAGGCTGAACTCCTCGTCGGCGATCGCCCGGTCCAGGCGCGCCCGCAGGTCGTGGCGCTCCGCCATGTTGTCGCGCAGATCCGGCTGGAAGCGGCGCCACTGGTGCTTTCCCGCGCTCTTGGCCGAGTACAGGGCCAGATCGGCGAGGGCCAGCAGCTCCTCGGGGTCCACGCTGTCCCACGCCGTGGCCACGCCCACGCTGGCGGAGACGTTCACCGAGTCGTCGGACAGCTGGAAGGGCCGGTTGAGGCTCTGGATCACCTGTGCGGCGAGAAGTTCGGCATCGACGGGCTGTCTCGCCCCCTCCATCAGCACCGCGAACTCGTCACCACCCAGACGTGCCGCGGTGTCGCTGCGGCGCAGCGTCCTCGACAGGCGCTCTCCCACCGTGGCTAGGAGCTGGTCGCCCCCTGAATGGCCCAGTGTGTCGTTGACGATCTTGAAATCGTCCAGGTCGATGAAGAGCAGACAGGTGAGAGTCGACTCCCGGCGGCCGCGCAGCAGGGCGCGCTCGGTCCGCTCCAGCAGGAGTGTCCGGTTGGGCAGACCGGTCAGTGGATCGTGGAAGGCCCGCTGGGTGAGTTCGTGCTCCAGCTGACGCTGTTCGGTCACGTCCCGGAGTGTGATCACCAGTCCTTCGACGGTCTTGTCATGTCGCAGGTCACGGCACCGCACCTCCACTTCGATGTGGCTGCCGTCCTTGAGCACCCTCCAGTAGTCGTGGGCCTCCTCCTGCTTGTTGCTGCGCAGGACCGTCAGCGTCCGGTGCACCCGGCTGCGATCCCGCACATCCACCAGTTCCCGCAGTGCTGTACCCCGCAGTGCGGCGTTGCCGAAGACGGCTTGGGCGGACGGACTGGCGTAACGCACGGTTGTGTCGTCGTTGAGGATGAGAATGACGTCCGAGGCGTTGCGCACCAGAGTGCGGAAGTAGGCCTCGCTCTCCTTCCGGGAGATCTCCCGCCGGAGCGCCGCGCGTTCCGCCGCCAGCCCCGCGTACGAGGCCAGGATCTCCAGCGTGCCGCGTATCTCGGTGAGCTGCTGCCCGGGTCCCGCGGCCAGCAGTACGCCAGGGAGCTCGCCGTCGGGCGGGCGGTCGGGCTGGACCATGGGGCACACCAGGGCGCTCGGCAGGTCGCCGAGCCGGCCGGCGAAGTCCGGCCCGAGCTCCGGGACCGTGACGATGAGGGTGCCGGACAGTGTGGCGTCGGCCGGGTCGCCGTGCGGGCTGCCGTCCGAGCCGGTGCCGGTGCTGCGCCGTTCGACTGGCGACCGTGCCAGGAAGGTGTACAGCCGCAGGGCCTGCTGGGCCGACAGCAGCACGCTCGCGTGCCGGACCTTCGGTCCGAACAGTGCCGTGACCGCCGTGTTGCAGGACTGTTCGATCTCCTGCACTCCTTCTGCCGCGGCGAGTGAGGCGGTCGCCATGCGCAGTGTCAGTTCACGCGCCACGGACTTGCGGTGCGCCACGATCATGGCCGCGAGACGGAGGATCACGAGCACGAACAGCAGGCTGGAGAAGACCGCCGTCGCCGTCGCGTCGTTTACGGTGCCCAGCCGTTCCTCGAAGAGCAGGACCGCGGGCGCGACCAGCGTGGCCGCGGCGAGCAGCGGGAGGCGGTGCCAGGGCGGGAGGGGAGGCTGCGGCTGGCGTTCCGGCTCGGTCAGGTCCCTCATGGAGGGGTGCAGCCCGGCCAGTCCCCAGGCCGTGTAGAAGACGATCCAGCCGGAGTCCAGCGGCGTGCCGGCTTCCCATGAGCCGTCGAGCTGCAGGATCTCGTAGGAGACGTCGAAGCCGAACAGCGTGACGGTGCCCAGGGCGAGCAGTTGCAGAGAGCGTTCGAGGCCGCGGACGGGGCCGGGGACGAGCAGTCGGACGAGCATCGCCAGCACCAGGACGTCGCCCAGCGGGTAGGCGATGCGGATCGCGCGCTGCCCCCAGGTCAGGCCCTCCAGCACGGTGAGAGGCTGCACCAGGTAGACCCAGACGGGCAGCGCGAGCCCGGCCGTGATGATCAACGCGTCCAGCAGGCCGGGCAGGTCACGGTCCACCCAGCGGTACCGGACGAGGCCGAACAAGCCCACTGCCAGGAGGGCATACCCGGCGAGGTGGCACGCGTCCACCGGCGAGGGGAAGGGACCGGAAGCCCGGAAGTACTGCCCCTGCACGTTGTCGTAGGTGTCGCCCGCCGCGAAGGCCAGCAGCCCGGCGGCGAGCATCAGCCAGGGCCATCGGTGCGCCGGCCGATTGACGTGGACACCGGTCAGAATGGCCGCGGCGCCTGCCAGACTTATGAGAGCCCACATGGGCGTACGCACGCTGGGAATGGTCATGTAGAGCGTGGTGGCGCCCGCGGCCGACGTGACGTAGACAACCATCAGCCGGTGGGACAGCAGCCATCGCAAAGCGAGCCTCCCCTCCTCGGAGGAGGCCGGGCGCGAACTACGCGTCGACCTGGGCCTTCTTACGATCCTAGGCACGGGATGCGTCGGCTGCATCTCGGCACCGGTCGGTCAGCACTCCTTCGGCCCGGGCCGCCGGGGAGACCCTGCGTAGCCGTGGGGATTGAGCCGCTGGAAGCGCCAGGCGTCCCGGCACATGTCGTCGAGGTTCCGGAGGGGGTGCCAGCCCCACGTGCGCGCCACGGCGGAGGCGTCGGCGACGAGTTCGGCGACGTCGCCGGGGCGGCGCGGCGCGACCTCGTACGGAACGGGTCTGCCGCATGCCCTGGAGAACGCGGCGACGATGTCGAGTACCGAACTGCCGTGGCCGAGGCCGAGGTTGTACACGTGCATGCCCGGGGCGTCGGTGAGGTGGTCGAGCGCGACGCGGTGTGCCTCGACGGTGTCCAGGACGTGGATGTAGTCGCGGATCGCGGTCCCGTCGGGCGTGGGGTAGTCGCCCCCGTACACGCGCAGCTGTTCCCGTCGGCCGACGGCCACTTGCGCCAGGTACGGCATCAGGTTCTCGGGCGTCCCCCGCGGGTCCTCGCCGAGCAGTCCGCTGGGGTGGGCGCCGACCGGGTTGAAGTACCGCAGGCACAGCACGGTGTATTCGGGACGCCGGCGGCAGACGTCGGCGAGGATCTGTTCGCAGGCCCACTTGGAGGCCGCGTACGGATTGGCGGGCCGGGCGGGGGTGGCTTCGTCGAGCGGTCCGTGTCCGGCGTCGCCGTAGATCGAGCAGGAGGAGGAGAACACAAGATGGTGCACGCCGTGCTCGTGCATGGTCCGCAACAGGGCGGTCGTGCCGCCGACGTTGGTGTCGTAGTACTCGATGGGCATCCGTGTCGACTCGCCCACCGACTTGTGCGCGGCAAAGTGCACGACGGCGTCCACAGAGTGGCGGTCGAACACGGCCGAGAGGGCATGTCGATCACGGATGTCCAGCTCGTAGACGGCACCGACGAAACGGCCGGCGATCCGTTCCACGCGGGCGAAGACCTCTGGTGTGCTGTTGGAGTAGCTGTCGACCACGATCAACTCGTAGCCGTGGTCGAGCAGTTCGACGCAAGCGTGACTGCCGATGAAGCCGGCTCCGCCGGTGACCAGGATCGTGGACGGTGCACTCATGCGCGTGGCTCCTTTGTGCGCGCGGCGGTCGGTCCGTGTTCAGCGCACCTCCCCAGCCGAGGGCGTTGGAGTAAGCCGGCACCTCACCCCGGGAAGATCGCCGAAACCAGCTCACTGTGCGTCATGGCGTGACCCTCCTGAGTGCCATGCAAGTGTGGGCACCGTACATTTACGGCGTATACATACAACTCTGGGCTCCTTGTTCCCTGGCGTCAAGGGTCGTGGGCGAGAAGACATCACTGGAGAGATGCGGAGGCGGAGCATCGCGCGCCTGCGACTGCTCGGCTCGTTGACGGAGGGCGGCGCGGTGGCGCTGTCGGCGAGGCACCAGGAGCTGGGCGGCTGAGGTCGGTGCCCCTGCGGTGTTCGAGGAGGAGATCCCTGCTCCTCGAACGCTGCAGGGGGTGATGCGTTCACCTCACGCCGCGTGCCCCCCGTCCACCGAGAACTCCGCACCGGTGACGTACTCCGCATCCGCCAGATACGCCACCATCGACGCCACCTCCTCCGCCGTCCCGAACCGCCCCGCCGCGGTCATCGCGGCCTGCCCCGCCGCGAACGGCCCGTCCGCCGGGTTCATGTCCGTGTCGACGGGCCCGGGATGCACGATGTTCGCCGTGATCCCCCGTGGCCCCAGCTCGCGCGCGAGGGCCTTCGTCAGCCCGATCAGGGCCGACTTGCTCGTGGTGTAAAGGGTCCCGCCGGGGCCGGGCACCCGCTGGGTCATACAGCTGCCGATCGTGATGATCCGGCCCCCGTCCCGCATCCGGGCGGCCGCCGCCTGAGAGGTCAGGAACACCCCGCGCACGTTGACGGCCAGCACCCGGTCGACCTCGGCGAGGGACAGCTCGCCCAGCGGACCGAGCACCCCCACGCCCGCGTTGTTCACCAGGACGTCCAGCCCACCGAGCGCCTCCGCCGTACGGGGGACCGCACCCGTCGCCTCGTCCGGGTCCGCGGAGTCCGCCCGCAGGGCGACGGCCCGCCGCCCCAGCGCCTCGACCCGCCGTACGACGTCCGAGGCCGCCTCCTTGCCGTCCACGTACGTCACGGCAACGTCCGCGCCCTCCCGCGCCAGCCGTACCGCCGTAGCCGCACCGATCCCCCGGCTGCCCCCGGTGACGAGCGCGACCCTGCCGTTCAGAGTTCCGTAAGTCGTTGTCATGACACCCATCCCACCGGCCGGGCCCCCGGACCGCTGGCGGCGAACGGACGCGGATCTCGGCCCGGCCGCCCGGTGTTCGTGAAGGCGCCGGGCGGCAGGTTAACTCCCCGAAAACTCATCGGACTTGACGGGAAAATCTGCATAGTTGTCATTGACATGCCACTGTCTACGCGCGTCATCATGAGGGCATGAGATTCCCCCCACGGATCACTCGCATCGGCGCCGCGGCCGCCGTCCTGTCCGCCCTTCTCGTCGGCGGCACCGTCACCACCGCCACCCCGGCCGCCGCCGCGGTCGGCAGCATCTGCTACACCAAGCTGCCCTCCCAGGCGTACGACACCCTGGACCTGATCGAGCAGGGCGGCCCCTACCCCTACTCGCAGGACGGGGTCGTCTTCCAGAACCGGGAAGGCGTCCTGCCGAGCCGGACGACCGGCTACTACCACGAGTACACGGTCATCACGCCGGGCTCCTCCACACGCGGCGCGCGCCGGATCGTCACCGGTGAGAAGAGCCAGGAGGACTACTACACGGCGGACCACTACGCCACGTTCAACCTGGTCAACTACGGCTGCTGACCGGGCCGTAGCGACCGACGGAACGGCGCGACCAGCCGGAGGTCCGGTCCGCGTTCAGCCGGACCTCCGGCTCTCCGCGGCGGCGAACAGCGCGAACGCGAGCGCGATCAGCGCGACGCTCGCGTAGACCTCGTAGCCGTCGAGGAGACCGATCCGCTGGACGAGGCCGACGTGCCAGTCGGTGAACTCGTGCAGCAGGCCCATCCCGCCCTGCACCAGAGCGACGAAACCGAGCAGTTCCAGCAGTTGCTTCATAGGTGGACCCTCGCCCCGCGGACCCCCCACGGACATCGGCCGCGGGGCGAGACTCCCCGCCCGAAAGCATCGGAACCAGCGGCCGCCCACGCCGAAAGTCTGCGGTGCCGCGACTTTGGTCGCGGATGCCGTCCACGGACGGGTGCGGCTGACCCGCACTGCGTAGATTTGTCGACCGTGAGCAGTGACGAGGCGGTTCCCGAACCCCCGGCCTTCCCCGGTCGGCGCTGGCTGCTGCCGTCCGCCGTGATCCACGAGTTCGACCCGGCCGGGGTACGGCCCGGACGGCGTCCCCGGCGCACCGCGCGCGACTGGCTCGTCGACTTCTCCTGCTTCCTCCTGGCCGTCCTCATCGGCCTCATCGCGGCGGACGCGGTCGGCGACAACCCGCATGTGTCACACGCCGCGGCCGGCCTCGACCAGTTGCTCGGCGCGCTCGCCTGCGCGGCCGTGTGGCTGCGCCGCCGTCGGCCGCTCGGCCTCGCCCTGGCCACGATCCCGCTCGGCGTGCTCTCGGACACCGCCGGCGGCGCCTGCATGATCGCCGTCTTCACCCTCGCCGTGCACCGCCCCTTCCGGTACGTCGCCTGGGTGGCCGGCATCAACATCGCCGCGGTTCCCCTCGCCTACCGGCTGCGGCCCGACGCGGACCTGCCGTACCTGGTCTCGGTCGTGGTCACCGTGGTGCTGGTCGCCGCGGTCGTCGGCTGGGGTCTGCTCGTGCGGGCCAAACGGCAGCTCATGTTCAGCCTGCGCGACCGCGCCCGGCGCGCCGAGACCGAGGCGCGACTGCGGGCCGAACAGGCGCAGCGGCTCGCCCGCGAGGCCATCGCACGCGAGATGCACGACGTCCTCGCGCACCGGCTGACCCTGCTCAGCGTCCACGCGGGCGCCCTGGAGTTCCGGCCGGACGCGCCCCAGGAGGAGGTCGCGCGGGCGGCCGGCGTCATCCGGGAGAGCGCGCACGAGGCGCTGCAGGACCTGCGCGAGATCATCGGGGTGTTGCGGTCCGCGGACCACGACGACACGGGCCGCCCCCAGCCGACCCTCGCCGCGCTCGACACCCTGGTCGCCGAGTCGCGTGCGGCCGGCACGAAGGTCATCCTCGACAGCCGCGTCGCCGACCCCGACGCCGTGCCCGCCTCCGTCGGCCGCACCGCCTACCGCATCGCCCAGGAGAGCCTCACCAACGCCCGCAAACACGCCCCCGGCACGGAGGTCACGGTCACCGTCACCGGCGGCCCGGGCGAGGGCCTCGTCGTGACCGTCCGCAACCCCGCGCCCGAGGGCGAGGTGCCGCAGGTCCCCGGCTCGGGCCAGGGCCTGATCGGGCTCACCGAGCGTGCCACACTCGCCGGCGGGCGGCTGGAGCACGGGATGGAGAAGGACGGGGCGTTCGGGGTCCGGGCGTGGCTGCCCTGGGGGTGACGGTCCTCGATGCCGCCGACAGTGCAACTCGCCCGCCCGCAAGGGTGATTGCATCCTGCCTCCGCGTGATTACGTAAGGCCCATGACTGTGATCAGACTGCTCCTGGTCGACGACGACCCCCTGGTGCGGGCCGGTCTGTCCCTGATGATGGGCGGGGCCGAGGACATCGAGATCGTCGGCGAGGCGGCGGACGGCACCGAGGTCGAGGCCGCCGTGGACCGGACCCGCCCGGACGTCGTCCTCATGGACATCAGGATGCCGGCGGTGGACGGCCTCACGGCCACCGAGCGGCTGCGCGGCCGCCCCGACGCTCCGGAGGTCGTCGTCCTGACCACCTTCCACGCCGACGAGCAGGTTCTGCGCGCCCTGCGCGCGGGCGCCGCCGGATTCGTCCTCAAGGACACCCCGCCCGCCGAGATCCTCGCCGCCGTGCGCCGGGTCGCGGCCGGCGACCCCGTCCTGTCGCCCACCGTCACCCGCCAGCTGATGGACCACGCGGCCGGCGCCGCCGCCGACACCAGACGGGCACGCGCGCGTGAGCGCATCGCCGCCCTCAACGACCGCGAACGCGAGGTCGCCGTCGCCGTCGGTCAGGGCCTGTCCAACGCCGAGATCGCCGCCGCGCTCTACATGAGCGTCGCCACCGTCAAGACCCACGTGTCCCGCGTCCTGGCCAAGCTCGACCTCAACAACCGGGTGCAGATCGCCTTGCTGGCGTACGACGCGGGACTGCTGGAGCAGTCCGGGGAACCTGAGCCGGACGGGCACTAGGCGCGGCTGCCGGGCGTTGGGCGGGTGAAGGGGGAGTCCATGACCGAAGCAGTGATCGATCTCGGGGAGTACGGCGACGCGTTCCGCATCGATCCGCACCCTGTGTACGCAGAGTTGCGCGGCCTCGGCCCCGTGCACCGGGTACGACCGCCCGGCTCCGACGCCGACTACACCACCTGGCTCGTCGTCGGGCACGAGGAGGCGCGCGCGGCCCTCGCCGATCCGAGACTGTCCAAGGACGGCCGCCGGATCGGCATGATGTTCGACGACGAGGCGCTGATCGGCCGCCATCTGCTGGGCAGTGACCCGCCCGAGCACACGAGGCTGCGCGGCCTGGTGTCCCGTGCCTTCACCGTGCGCCGGGTCGAGCGACTACGGCCCAGGATCCAGGAGATCACCGACGACCTCCTCGACGCGATGCTGCCGCACGGCCGCGCCGACCTGGTGCAGTCCCTCGCCTACCCGCTGCCGATCACCGTGATCTGTGAGCTCCTCGGCGTACCCGAGATGGACCGCACCGAGTTCCGCAAGCTGTCCACGGAAGTCGTGGCACCCACCAGCCCGGTGAGCTCGTACGACGCCGTCCTGCGCCTCGGCGAGTACCTCACGGAGCTCGTCGAGGACAAGCGGTGCGCCGGACCGAGCGACGACCTGCTCGGCGACCTCATCCGCACCACGGCCGAGGACGGCGACCGGCTCTCCGCGTCGGAACTGCGGGGCATGGCCTTCCTGCTGCTGATCGCGGGCCACGAGACCACCGTCAACCTCATCACCAACGGCGTGCGCGCCCTGCTCACCCACCCGGACCAACTCGCCGCCCTGCGCGCCGACATGAGCCTCGTCGACGGCGCGGTCGAGGAGACGCTGCGCTATGAGGGCCCGGTGGAGAACGCGACGTTCCGGTACGCCGCCGAGCCCCTGGAGATAGCGGGACGGGCCATAGCCAAGGGCGACCCGGTGATGATCTGCCTGAGCGCGGCCGACCGCGACGGCTCCCGTTACCCGGCCCCGGACCGCTTCGACATCCGCCGCGACCCCCGCGGCCACCTCGCGTTCGGCCACGGCATCCACTACTGCCTGGGCGCCCCGCTGGCCCGCCTGGAGGCGCGCACGGCGATCCGGACCCTGCTGGACCGCGCCCCCGCCCTCGCGCTCGACGGGCCCACGGGGGAGTGGCTGCCGGGGATGCTGATCAGGGGCGTGCGGAGCCTGCCGGTGCGGTGGTAGGGCCCGGCGGGTTCGGCACGTTCGGCAGGTTCAGAGCACGGTCGCGCTCGCCCCGCCCTGGATCTCCGCCAGCCGTACGGCCCTGCGCTCGCGGCGGGACACCTCGCACGCCTCGGCGACCCTTAGCGCCTGCAACGCCTCCCGCCCGTCGCAGGGGTTCGCCCTCTCGCCCCGGACCACCTCGATGAAGGCGGCCAGTTCGGCCTCGTAGGCCGGTCCGAACCGTTCCAGGAACCCCGTCCACGGCTTGTCCGCCGCCGGCGGCCCGGTGGGTTCCGTGGACGCGATCGGCGTGCGGTCGTCCAGGCCCACCACGACCTGGTCCAGCTCCCCGGCAAGCTCCATGCGCACGTCGTACCCGGCCCCGTTCAGCCGGGTGGCCGTGGCCGTCGCGAGGGTGCCGTCGTCGAGGGTGAGCACGGTCGCCGCGGTGTCGACGTCCCCAGCGGCCCGGAACATCGGGGGACCGGCGTCGGACCCGGCCGCGTACACGTCGACGATCTCGTGCCCGGTCACCCAGCGCAGGATGTCGAAGTCGTGGATCAGGGTGTCCCGGTACAGCCCCCCGGACAGCGGCAGCCACTCCGCCGGCGGCGGCGCCTGGTCGGAGGTGAGCGCCCGCACGGTGTGCAGCCGCCCGAGCCGGCCCGAGCGCACGGCCTCCCGCGCGCCGGTGTAGCCCGTGTCGAAGCGGCGCTGGAAGCCCATCTGCAGAATCGTCCCGGCGGTCTCCACCTCGGCGATGGCCTGCAGCGTGCCGGGCAGGTCGAGCGCGATGGGCTTCTCGCAGAACACCGGCAGTCCCGAGCGTGCCGCCCGGCCGATCAGCTCGGCGTGGGCCGAGGTCGCCGTGGTGATCACCACGGCGTCCACGCCCCATTTGAAGATCTCGTCGACGCCGGGGGCAGCCGTCTCCCCCAGGCGGTGCGCGAGCTCCTGGGCCCGTGCGCCGTCCGCGTCCGTGAGGATTAAGGAACCGACCTCCCGATGGCGGCTGAGCGTGTTCGCATGAATGGTGCCGATGCGGCCCGTCCCTATGACCCCGATGCGCATGTGAACAAAGTGTGGTCGCGAACCCCGTGCTGTCAATCCGTATGTCCGGACAATCTGACTACACGACTTCCCGTCAACAGCGCACGGAGCTACGCTCGGGCCCGTGCCGAAACCAGAAGTGGACCCGACCGTGACGCTCGAGCTCAGTGTGGACCGCAGCAGCCCCGTGCCGTTGTACTTCCAGCTGTCCCAGCAGTTGGAGGCCGCGATCGAGCACGGAACGCTCACCCCCGGCAGCCTGCTGGGCAACGAGATCGAGCTCGCCGCCCGGCTCGGCCTGTCCCGGCCCACCGTCCGCCAGGCCATCCAGTCGCTCGTCGACAAGGGCCTGCTCGTGCGCCGCCGCGGAGTCGGCACCCAGGTCGTGCACAGCCAGGTCAAACGCCCGCTGGAACTCAGCAGCCTCTACGACGACCTGGAGGCGGCCGGCCAGCGCCCCGCCACGAAGGTCCTCGTCAACACCGTCGTCTCCGCCACCGCCGAGATCGCCGCCGCGCTCGGCGTCGCCGAGGGCAGCGACGTGCACCGGGTGGAACGCCTGCGCATGGCCCACGGCGAGCCGATGGCGTACCTCTGCAACTACCTGCCCCCGGCCCTCCTCGACCTGGACACCGCCCAGCTGGAGGCCACCGGCCTGTACCGCATGATGCGCGCCGCGGGCATCACCCTGCACAGCGCCCGGCAGTCCATCGGCGCCAGAGCGGCCACGGCGGCTGAGGCGGAGCGCCTGGCCGAGGAGGCGGGCGCCCCCCTGCTCACCATGCAGCGCGTGACCTTCGACGACACGGGCAGGGCGGTCGAATACGGCACGCACACCTATCGCCCGACGCGCTACTCATTCGAATTCCAGCTGCTGGTCCGCCCTTAGGGGCGCGGGGAACTGCGCGCTCGGCCCCCACGCACCCGCACGCGGCCACGAATCGCGCACCCCCTTTGCTGCCCCGTTCGGCACCTCGGGTGAGCGTGCGGCAGAATCGGGGCCGATGAGCACCTACGGCAACTTCAGCGCCCCCATAGGCTCCCGCCGCGCCCCCGCCCTGCGGACCGTCGGCACGAGGGAACGCCGCTCACACCTCACCGCACCCCGTGTGCCGACAGTGGGCATCGACATCGGCGGCACCAAGGTCATGGCGGGTGTCGTCGACGCCGACGGCAACATCCTGGAGAAGGTCCGCACCGAGACCCCGGACAAGTCCAAGAGCCCCAAGGTCGTCGAGGACACCATCGTCGAACTGGTCCTGGACCTGTCCGACCGCCACGACGTCCACGCGGTCGGCATCGGCGCGGCGGGCTGGGTCGACGCCGACCGCAACCGCGTCCTGTTCGCACCTCACCTGTCCTGGCGCAACGAACCGCTGCGCGACCGCATCGCCGGCCGTCTCGCGGTCCCCGTCCTGGTGGACAACGACGCGAACACCGCCGCCTGGGCCGAGTGGCGCTTCGGCGCGGGCCGCGGCGAGGACCACCTCGTCATGATCACGCTCGGCACCGGCATCGGCGGCGCGATCCTGGAGGACGGCCAGGTCAAGCGCGGCAAGTACGGCGTCGCCGGCGAGTTCGGCCACATGCAGGTCGTCCCCGGCGGCCACCGCTGCCCGTGCGGCAACCGCGGCTGCTGGGAGCAGTACAGCTCCGGGAACGCGCTGGTCAGGGAGGCCAGGGAGCTGGCGGCCGCCGACTCCCCGGTGGCGTACGGGATCATCGAGCACGTCAAGGGCAACATCGGCGACATCACCGGCCCGATGATCACCGAGCTGGCCCGCGAGGGCGACGCGATGTGCATCGAACTGCTCCAGGACATCGGCCAGTGGCTCGGCGTCGGCATCGCCAACCTCGCCGCCGCCCTGGACCCGTCCTGCTTCGTCATCGGCGGCGGCGTCAGCGCGGCCGACGACCTGCTGATCGGCCCCGCGCGGGACGCCTTCAAGCGCCAGCTCACCGGCCGCGGCTACCGCCCCGAGGCCCGCATCGCGCGCGCCCAGCTGGGCCCCGAGGCCGGCATGGTCGGCGCCGCCGACCTCGCCCGCCTGGTCGCCCGCCGCTTCCGGCGCGCCAACCGGCGGCGCGTGGAGCGGCACGAGCGCTACGAACGGTACGTGGAGGCCCGCCGCACGTCCCGGGACACCGCATGACGGCCTCCCTGCCCCGCCAGGCCTCGGCGCCGCCCGGCGAGCCGGAGCGGCCCACCGAGGACCGCCGCCACATGATCCGCCGCAGGGCGATCACGCTCCTCATCATCGGCCTGCTCATCGGCGTCCCGGCCGGCTATCTGGTGATCTCCGCCAACCAGAGCCGTGACAGCGGCAAGGACAAGGAGGCGAAGTATTCCGCGACGGGCCTCACGCCCGACTGGCCGTCCAAGGTCCAGCGCCGCCTCTACCAGGTTCCCGTCCCGCACCCCGCGGACCTGGTCGCCTCCTACGAGACCAACAACTGGAGGACCAGCCGCCTCTACGTCCAGTTCCGGACGACCGACGCCGGTCTGGCCGCCTTCCTCACCGCCATGGGCGTCAGCCGCGCCGACCTGAAGAAGGGCGACGTCTCCATCAGCGAGCGCGACCAGAAGGTCAGCGGCTGGAAGTTCGACGGCCCGCGCTCCTGGTGGGGCCTGACCCACCCCCAGAAGGACCCGGCG
Source organism: Streptomyces sp. NPDC005483 (assembly GCF_040606035.1). Taxonomy (NCBI): domain Bacteria; kingdom Bacillati; phylum Actinomycetota; class Actinomycetes; order Kitasatosporales; family Streptomycetaceae; genus Streptomyces; species Streptomyces sp. NPDC005483. Next base: position 154,153 of record NZ_JBEXEA010000015.1, on the reverse strand, counting down.
CCCACCCAGGACGTCATGGTCAACCTGACCGTCCCGAACGCCCCGAAGGTGTACGTCGTCTCGCGAACGGTTCCCTGACCCGACCGGCCCGGCGAGCGGCCCAGGCCGGGCGCCGGAGCCGATTGTCAGACCCCGCCCGTAGAGTCGAAGACGACTGATCCGACACGCGGGACGGGAGGTGACAGGACGTATGAGCTACACGGCCACGGTGGCCGAGCGCAGCGGCGAGCAGCAGGAGGCGGCTGTCCCCGTCCGGCTCGCCGCCGTCTTCCTGCCCGCGCCCCTGCCCCGAGAGGGCCGCATCGCGTTCTGGGACCCGGAGGGCGCGCCCCTGCCGACCGAGGGACCCGACGCCGCGTCGACCGAGTTCACCGAGCTCACCGTCGTACGACCGCACGGAGCCGGCGTCCGACGCCGGACCGCCCCCGCCCTCTCGCTCCCGGTCGCCGAGGCACTGCCCCTGCTGGTCCGGGCCCGGCGCGATCCCGCCGCCCATCCCGCCACCGCCTGCTGGGGCGCGGCCGCCCTGCACGCCCTGCGGCTCACCGCCCGCGGGCGCCTGCTGCCCGGACTCACCGCCACCGGCCACGACGCCTGGCGGGCCGGCCCCCTGGACCCCGACGACATCGCCCACCTCCGCGCGGTCGCGGCCGCCCTGCCCCACGAGGGTCACGCGGTCCCGCTGCCCGGCGCCGGCCCGCTCCGGCTGCCGGAACCGGAAGCCCTGATGCGCTCCTTCCTGGACGCGGTCGCCGACACCCTGCCCCGCACCCCCGCAGCCGCCCACGCTTCCGGCAAGCCCTTCGCCGCCCGCGCCCCGCAGCGGCTGCCGCACGCCCAGGACTGGGCCGCCGAAGTCGCCGCCGGCATGGACGCGGGCGTGCGGATCTCACTCCGCCTGGACCTGTCGGCGTACAACCTGTTCAACGCCGACGCCGACGGTGTGCGCAGCGCGGGCGCCGCGATCGTCCAGGTGCACAGCCTCGCCGACCCGACCCTGGTGACGGACGCGGCGGCCCTGTGGGCGGGTGACGCCGACGCCGTCTTCGGGCCACGCGCCCGCGTGGACGCGGCCCTCGCGGTGCGGCGCGCCGCGAGGGTCTGGCAGCCCCTGGACCGGCTCTCCGAGCAGGACGTGCCCGACGTACTGGCCCTGTCCGACGAGGAGTTGGGCGACCTGCTCGGCGTGGCGGCGACGCGGCTCGCGACTGCCGGGGTGGCGGTCCACTGGCCGCGGGACCTGGCGCAGGACCTCACCGCGGCGGCGGTCGTACGACCCGCGCCGGGCTCGGCCACCGACGGCACCGGCTTCTTCGAGAGTGAGGAACTCCTGCAGTTCCGCTGGCAGTTGGCGCTCGGCGGCGACCCGCTCAGCGAGGCTGAGATGGACGCGCTGGCCGAGGCCCACCGTCCCGTCGTACGCCTCAGGGACCAGTGGGTCCTGGTCGACCCCGCCCTCGTCCGCAAGGCCCGCAAACGCGAACTGGGCCTGCTCGACCCCGTCGACGCGCTTTCCGTGGCGCTGACCGGCAGCGCGGAGGTCGACGGCGAGTCGGTGGAGGCGGTACCGGTCGGCGCGCTCGCCGCCCTGCGCGACCGCCTGACGACCGGAGTGCGTCCGGCGGAACCGCCCGCGGGCCTGCACGCCACGCTCCGCGACTACCAACTGCGCGGCCTGGCCTGGCTGGACCTCATGACCTCCCTGGGCCTCGGCGGCTGCCTCGCCGACGACATGGGCCTCGGCAAGACCATCACCGTCATCGCCCTGCACCTGCGCCGGGCCCGCCGCGAGCCGACCCTCGTCGTCTGCCCCGCCTCCCTGCTGGGCAACTGGCAGCGGGAGATCACCCGTTTCGCGCCCGGTGTCCCCGTCCGCCGCTTCCACGGCACGGACCGCAGCCTGGACGACCTCGACGGCGGCTTCGTCCTCACCACGTACGGCACCATGCGGGCGGCGGCGGTGAGGCTTGCCGAGCAGCGCTGGGGCATGGTCGTCGCGGACGAGGCCCAGCACGTGAAGAACCCCTACTCGGCGACCGCCAAGGCCCTGCGCACCATCCCGTCGCCCGCACGCGTGGCCCTGACCGGCACCCCGGTCGAGAACAACCTCTCGGAGCTCTGGGCCCTGCTCGACTGGACCACCCCCGGACTCCTCGGCCCGCTGAAGTCCTTCCGCGCCCGGCACGCGCGCGCGGTGGAGAACGGCGAGGACGAGGAGGCGGTGACCAGGCTGGCGCGGCTGGTGCGGCCCTTCCTCCTGCGCCGCAAGAAGTCCGACCCGGGCATCGTCCCCGAGCTGCCGCCCAAGACGGAGACGGACCATCCGGTCCCGCTCACCCGCGAGCAGGCCTCGCTGTACGAGGCGGTGGTACGCGAGTCGCTGCTGGCGATCGAGACGGCGCAGGGCATCGCGCGCAGGGGCCTGGTGCTGAAGTTGCTGGGCGCGCTGAAGCAGATCTGCGACCACCCCGCGCTGTATCTGAAGGAGGAGGTCCCGCCCACGGCCGGCGAGCGCCTGGTCGCCCGCTCCGGCAAACTGGCCCTGCTGGACGAGCTGTTGGACACCCTCCTGGCGGAGGACGGCTCGGCCCTCGTCTTCACCCAGTACGTGGGAATGGCCCGCCTGATCACCGCCCACCTCGCCGCCCGCGCGGTCCCGGTGGACCTGCTGCACGGCGGGACGCCGGTGCCGGAGCGTGAGCGCATGGTGGACCGCTTCCAGAGCGGCGCGATCCCGGTGCTCGTTCTGTCGTTGAAGGCGGCGGGCACCGGACTCAACCTCACCCGCGCGGGTCATGTCGTCCACTTCGACCGCTGGTGGAACCCGGCCGTCGAGGAACAGGCCACCGACCGCGCCTACCGCATCGGCCAGACCCAGCCCGTCCAGGTCCACCGCCTCATCACCGAGGGCACCGTGGAGGACCGCATCGCCGAGATGCTCGAAGCCAAGCGCGCCCTCGCCGACGCGATCCTCGGCTCCGGCGAGTCCGCCCTCACCGAACTCACCGACCGCGAACTGACCGACCTGGTCTCCCTCCGGAGGCCGTCATGACCCCGGGCCCCGCCGACGAGGCCCGCCGCGCCCTGCGGGCGGCACGGGAGCGGGCGGGCCGGGAGACGCAGGGGGACGCGGACGGAGAGCCGGGCGGGGAGCCGGTCACGGGGGTGAGCAGCGGGGAAGCGCCGGGGGGCGAATCCGTGGCGTCGGGTGCGGGGGGCTGCGCGGGCGAGGGGGGTGGGGGTTCGGCGGTGTGGGAGGCCGGAGGCTCTGGGGCGTCTGATGCCGGGAGCTGCGCGGGGGAGGAGAGCGGTAACGCGGTGGCGCAGGGGATGGGTCACGACGCGGCGTCGGGTGCGGGGGGCTGCGCGGGCGAGGGCGGTGGGGGCCGGGCGGTGTGGGAGGCCGGGGGCTCTGCGGCGTCGGATGCCGGGAGCTGCGCGGGGGAGGAGAGCGGTAACGCGGTGGCGCACGGGATGGGTCACGACGCGGCGCAGGGTACGGAGAGCTGCGCGGACGGGGGGAGCGGGAGCTCTTCGGCGTCGGGTGCGGGGAGCTTCGCGGGCGACGGGGGTGGTGGTTCGGCGGCGCAGGGGACGGGCCCCGACGCGGCGCGGGATTCGGAGAGCCGCGCGGCCGGGAGGAGCGGGGGCTCTGCGGTGCAGGGTGCGGGAGAAGGCGTGGTGCACGGTGAGGAGCGCCTTGCCGTCGCGGGGGGTGGCAGTCTCGCGGGGCAGGAGGGAAAGCCTGCAGCGCAGGGCGCTGTAAGCCTTGCGGTCGCGGGGGTGCACCGTTCCGCGGCTGAGGGTGCGGCTCACCAAGTCAGGTCAGACGCCGATGAGTCCGGTACCGCCGGCGGGGAGGACAGGGAGGGCACGGCGCCCGAGAAGGCCGTGAACCGTCCCGCCCCGGCCGAGCCCCGGCCGGGTGACGCGGCCCGCGCGGCCCTGCGGGAAGCCGTCGCGGCGCGGCGTGCCGCACTCGCGGACGGTGACACGGGCCGGTCCGGCACGGGCGCGGGGGATGCTAACGCCGGCTCCGTCGCGCCCACGCGGTCCCGCGCTCCACAACCCGAAGCGGCGACGGGGGACGCGGCCGGTGCCACCGGTCGGTCCGACGAGGACGCCGCCCCCACGGTGCCCACCTCCGTCGAGCGCACGCGCCAGGAAACGGATCGCGTCACCGAGGCAGCTCCGCCCGGTGCGGATGCCCCCGATGCCCCACCCATGGGCCGTCCCGGCGCACGCCCCGCGGATGCCGCCCGTGAAGCGCTCCATGCGGCACGCAGGAGGCGCGCGGACGCCGAGGCAGCGGAAGCGGACGGCGCCCTCTCGCGCCGGTCGCGCAGGACCACCCCGACCGCCTCCCCGAACCGGGACCGTACGTCGCCGAGTTCCGCCGCCGGCGTCCGGGCGCGTGACGTACGGGAGTTGCTGGCCGACGCCTTCCGGATGCCCGACGACGTGGCCCTGCCGGGGGAGGAGTACGAGGACAGGGATGAGGGCAACTGCCTTACGCAGCAAGGCAGTTCCTCTCAGGGAACCCCCGTGTCTGAAGGCGGCACCCTGAACACCGGCACCGCCGACCGCGTCGACACCGCCGCACCGACCCCCGCCGCCGAAACCCCCACGCCCACCGGCACCAGCGACTCCGTCCCGTCCGGCGAAGCCCCCGCGGCAACCGCCCCCGACGGGCATTCGCTCCCCCCGACGGCCGCCCCCGCCCCGTCCACCCCCCGCCGTCCCCACTCCATGGCCGCCCCCAACCGGGACAACGACCTGCGTCGTACCTTCCCCGCCTTCCCTCCCCACGCTTCCGAGGACGCCCGGTTCGCGGCCACCTGGTGGGGCAACGCCTGGGTCGACGCGCTCGAGGAGGGCGCACTGGACGCCAAGCGGCTTGCGCGGGGCCGTGGTTACGCCGAGCAGGGGCATGTGGACGCGATCACCGTGACGCCTGGGCTGGTGCTCGCCTACGTGCAGGGGAGCCGTGCCCGGCCGTACCGCGTGCAGGTGCGGTTGCGAACGCTGGGGGACGCCGACTGGGACCGGTTCCTGGACCTCGCGGCCGACCGGACCGGACACATCGCCGCACTGCTCGACAAGGTGATGCCCGAGGCACTGGCCGAGTGCGGAGTGCCCCTGCTTCCCGGTCCCGGCGATCTCGAACCGCAGTGCAGCTGCCCGGACCGAGGCCACCCCTGCAAACACGCCGCCGCCCTGTGCTATCAGACGGCACGCCTGCTCGACGCCGACCCCTTCGTCCTGCTTCTGCTGCGCGGCCAGGGCGAACGCGAGCTGCTCGACGCCCTGTCCCGCCTCAGCGCCGCCCGCGCGGCCCGTGCCGCCCAGGAACAGGAGCCGGCGCCGCTGCCGGGCGTACGGGCGAGCGAAGCCCTCGCGCCGCGCCGACTCCCGCCGCTTCCGGCCCCCTTGCCCGTCCCTGCGCACCCCGAGCAGCCCCCGGCGTACCCCGCCTCCCCGGGCGGCCCCGACCCCTTCGCCCTGGACCAGCTGGCCACCGACGCGGCCGCCCGCGCCCACGCCCTGCTCGCCACCGGACGCGACCCGGTGGGCGAACTCACTCTCTGGCAGGACGCGGTCCGGCTCGCCGCCGCCCGCCCCGGTTCCGGTCTCACCGCCGGCACCCGCGCCCTCTACGCCTCGCTCGCCGCGGCCACCGACCGCACCGCGGCCGACCTGGCCCGCGCGGTCGCCGCCTGGAGACAGGGCGGGCTCGAGGGGCTCGCCGTCCTCGAAGAACCCTGGGACCCACCGGCCGGCCGCTTCGACCGCGCCCGCCCCCTCCTCCTCGCCGCCGACCTCCCCGCCTTCCGGCCCTGGCGCAACCACCTCACCCACCCCCGCGGCCATATCCAACTCCGCCTCGGCCGCGACGGCCTGTGGTACGCCTACGAGTCCGAACCGGGCCACGACGACTGGTGGCCCCGCGGCACCCCCGACCTGGACCCGGTCGGCGCCCTGACGGGCCTGGGCGCACCGACCGACCTCTGACCCGACCGACCCCGACCCCACCCAGGCCGCGCCGTGAAGGCCGTGTGAGAGTTCGCCGGTGATGTTCGGGAGCCAGGTGTGAGGAGTAGGGGCCAAGGGTCCGAACCGTAAGAAAAGGCGGTTAGCGTGGGGGCCGTGAGTGAGACGAAGACCCCCGCCCTCCAGTACCGCTTCGACGGCCCGGAAGACGCCCCGGTGCTCATCCTGGGGCCGTCGCTCGGCACCACGTGGCACATGTGGGACCGCCAGGTCCCCGAACTGGTCAAGCAGTGGCGCGTCTTCCGGTTCGACCTGCCGGGACACGGCGGCGCGCCCGCCTACCCGGCCGGTTCGGTCGGCGACCTCACCGACCGGCTGCTCGCCACGCTGGACCGGTTCGGGGTGCAGCGCTTCGGCTACGCGGGCTGTGCGCTCGGCGGCGCGGTCGGCATGGAGCTGGCGCTGCGCCACCCGGAGCGGCTCGCCTCGCTCGCGCTGATCGCCGCCTCGCCCCGCTTCGGCACGGCCGACGAGTTCCGTCAGCGCGGGGTGATCGTACGGACGAACGGACTCGATCCCATCGCCCGCACCTCGCCCGACCGCTGGTTCACCTCGGGCTTCGCCGCCGCCCAGCCCGCGATCACCGAGTGGGCCGTGCAGATGGTGCGCACCACGGACCCCGGCTGCTACATCGCGGCCTGCGAGGCGCTCGCCTCGTTCGATGTGCGGCCCGACCTGGCGAGCGTCGGGGTGCCGACGCTGGTCCTCGTCGGCTCCGACGACCAGGTCACCGGCCCGGCCGAGGCCCGCACCCTGGTCGCGGGCATCCCGGACGCCCGGCTCGCCGTCGTGCCCGGCGCCTCCCACCTGGTGCCCGTCGAGCAGCCGGCCGCCGTCACCGACCTGCTCGTCAGACACTTCTCCACCGCCTGGCAGCCCGCCTTCGACTCCAGCACCGGCCAGACCGCGATCCCCGCCGCCCCGGTCACGCCGGTCCTCATGTCCGCGCCGCCGCACCCCGTGCCGATCGCCGAGATCGCCCCGGCCGCGGCGGACCCCCAGACGGCGGGCCGTGCCGACCCGTACGACGCCGGCATCAAGGTGCGCCGCGAGGTGCTCGGCGACGCGCACGTCGACCGGACGCTGGCGCAGGCCGACGATTTCTCCGGCGACTTCCAGGAGCTCATCACCCGCTACGCCTGGGGCGAGATCTGGGACCGGCCAGGGCTCGACCGCCGTTCCCGCAGCGTCGCCACCCTGACCGCGCTCGTGGCGGGCGGGCACCTGGACGAGCTCGCCGTCCACACCAGGGCCGCCCTGCGCAACGGCCTCACCCCCTCCGAGATCAAGGAAGTGCTGCTCCAGGCGGCCGTCTACTGCGGTGTCCCGGCGGCCAACAGCGCGTTCAAGGTGGCCCAGCAGGTCATCCGCGAGGAGACCACCCCCACCGAGTGACCCGGGCGTTTCGCCGAGAGGCAGGATGGATCCATGAAGCTCACGAAGATGTCGCACGCCTGTGTCCGTCTGGAGAAGGACGGACAGACGCTCGTCCTCGACCCCGGGACGTTCAGCGAGGAGGACGCCGCCCTCGGCGCCGACGCGATCCTCGTCACACACGAACACCTCGACCATTTCAACGAGGAGCGGCTGCGGACGGCCCTGGACGCCAACCCGGCCGCCGAGATCTGGACCCTGAGGTCGGTCGCCGAGAAGATCTCGGCCGCCTTCCCCGGCCGCGTGCACACCGTCGGCCACGGCGACACCTTCACCGCCGCCGGCTTCGACGTCCAGGTCCACGGCGAACTGCACGCCGTGATCCACCCGGACATCCCGCGCATCACCAACGTCGGCTACCTCGTCGACGGCGGCAAGGTCTTCCACCCCGGCGACGCCCTCACCGTCCCCGACCACGCCGTCGAGACGCTGATGCTGCCCGTCATGGCCCCCTGGAGCAAGATCTCCGAGGTCATCGACTACGTCCGTGAGCTCAAGCCGCAGCGCGCCTACGACATCCACGACGCCCTCCTCACGGACCTCGCCCGTCCGATCTACGACAACCAGATCGGCGCCCTCGGCGGCGCGGAGCACCTGCGGCTGAAGCCGGGGGAGAGCACGGCTCTCTGAGTGTCAGTGCCGCCCGGTAGGTTGTGAGCCATGCGCATCGCGACCTGGAACGTCAACTCGATCACCGCCCGGCTCCCGAGGCTGCTGGCCTGGCTGGGGAGCACCGGCACCGATGTGCTGTGCCTCCAGGAGGCCAAGCTCGCCGAGGAGCAGTTCCCGTTCGACCAGCTGCGCGAGGCGGGCTACGAGGCGGCGGTCCACGCGACGGGCCGGTGGAACGGCGTGGCGGTGATCTCCCGGGCAGGCCTCGAGGACGTCGTCAAGGGCCTGCCCGGCGACCCCGGCTACGACGGCGCCACGGAGCCCCGCGCCATCTCCGCGACGTGCGGGCCGGTCCGCGTCTGGTCGGTCTACGTGCCGAACGGCCGCGAGGTCGACCACCCGCACTACGTCTACAAGCTCCAGTGGTTCGAGGCCCTCAAGGCCGCCGTCGCCGGAGACGCGGCGGGCAGCCGCCCCTTCGCGGTCCTGGGCGACTACAACGTCGCGCCGACGGACGACGACGTCTACGACGTGGCCGCATTCGAGGGCCTCACCCACGTCACCCCGGCCGAGCGCGCCGCCCTCGCCTCCCTGCGCGAGGCGGGCCTGTCGGACGTGGTCCCGAGGCCCCTCAAGTACGACCACCCGTTCACGTACTGGGACTACCGCCAGCTCTGCTTCCCCAAGAACCGCGGCATGCGCATCGACCTGGTGTACGGCAATGAGCCCTTCGCGAAGGCGGTCACCGACGCGTACGTCGACCGTGAGGAGCGCAAGGGCAAGGGCGCGTCCGACCATGCGCCGGTGATCGTCGACCTGGACGTCTGACCCGGCCCGGTCCTCACCGTGGTGTCCGGTCCACCGACTCCGCGAGCGCGGGGAGCCTGCCGTGCCCGCCATCAGGACGCGAGCGCGTTCCCGCGACCGTCGAGGCGCACGTCCAGCCGGGCGGCCCGCATGTCGTCGGGAGTGCCCGCCCGCCGGTCCGACCCAGTGAGCCCGCCGCCCGCACGGAGAGGGTGCGGCCCGGCGTCCGGTCCACGCCGTGAGGTCCTGTGCCGACAGCGCGGTGCTCGAGCCGTCGAGGCCCCCGGCGCAGGAGCTCCGACCAGGATGCGGCCGTACCCGCCCCCTAGGGTGCCCGCGGGCCCGAACCGGTGCGAGTGCCGCGAACGGACCGAGGACCACCGCACGCCTTGCGACACACAAGTGCACACACGGCTCCCCTGCTCACGCGGGACGAATGACGCATCACGCAGCCAACGAGACATCGGCGGCACGTCGACGCACCATGCGCGCAGCCGAGCGGAAACCACAGCCCGCGCGCCTGTGGTGCACGCGGCCGGGTGAGTGACACGCTGGGGGTATGAAGATCCCTTTTCTGGGCGGCTGGAGTGAGAAACCGGGGACCCGTGATCCCGAGGGAATCGCCGAACTCCTCTCCGAGTGCGAACTCCTGCGCTCCCACGCCTCCCGTTCGGGTGTCCAACTGGACGACACGGCCGCCTCGTTGGAGGCGCTCGACCAGCTGGTGCCGGGTTGGCGGGACGACGAGGAGGTCCTGCTCTGGCTCGGCAACGACGCGGGGCTCTACCTGGGTACGGTCATCGTACGGACCGTCCCCGGGGCGGCCTGGGATCTGCGCTCGGACGGCCAGCCGGTGATCCGGCTGGAATCCGGCCGCGAGTTCGACGTCGTGGCCTCCGGTCACGAGTGGGCCGCGAGCGGGGTGCCCGAGCTGTCGCAGCTCTACGCAGAGGTCGCCGAGGAGTGAATCCATGGCCGTAAGTGCGGCGTAAATACGGCTAATGACCGGAAGGTGCGTGTCGTTCCTCAAGGGCGATCTTGCCTCGATAAGTTGCGGCAACCACGACACAGCTGAGAGTGAGTAGGGCTGGGTATGGCCGTCGTCGATCCGTTGATCGAACTGCGTGACGTCAACAAGTACTACGGGGAGCTGCATGTCCTGCAGGACATCAACCTCACTGTCGGCAAGGGGGAGGTGGTCGTGGTCATCGGCCCTTCGGGGTCGGGCAAGTCCACGCTCTGCAGGACGATCAACCGCCTGGAGACCATCAAGTCCGGTTCCATCACGCTCGACGGCAAGCCGCTGCCCGAGGAGGGCAGGGCCCTCGCGAAGCTCCGTGCCGAGGTCGGCATGGTCTTCCAGTCCTTCAACCTGTTCGCCCACAAGACGGTCCTGCAGAACGTCTCGCTGGCCCAGGTCAAGGTCCGCGGACGCAAGAAGGACCAGGCCGACCAGCGCTCCCGCCAACTCCTCGACCGCGTGGGCCTCGCCGACCAGGCCGACAAGTACCCGGCCCAGCTCTCCGGCGGTCAGCAGCAGCGCGTGGCCATCGCCCGTGCCCTCGCCATGGAGCCCAAGGCCCTGCTCTTCGACGAGCCCACCTCCGCCCTCGACCCGGAGATGATCAACGAGGTCCTGGAGGTCATGCGCCAACTGGCTCAGGAGGGCATGACCATGGTCGTCGTCACCCACGAGATGGGCTTCGCCCGCTCGGCCGCCAACCGCGTGGTGTTCATGGCCGACGGCCGTATCGTCGAGGACCGCGCCCCCGACGACTTCTTCACCAACCCGGACAGCGAGCGCGCCAGGGACTTCCTCTCCAAGATCCTCAAGCACTGAGAGGGGCGAAGGCCATGTCATCGAGCCTCGACTACGATGGTCCGCTCACCCCCACGGTGACGGCGGCCGAGCCTCCGACGACGCTGCCGGGTGGAGGTCCCCCCACGGCCTGTCAACCGTAGGGGGCAGCAGTCACAGAGCCATACCCGCCCGGCGCCGGCCGGAGATCACTGCTCGCGCAGCGGAATCGACACGTACGACGGGTCGTTCGCCGGCGAGGAGAAGGTCAGCTGGGCGCCGGACGGGTTGTGCTCGATGTAGAGCGGGTCGACGGTGTCGACCACCAGGGCCAGACGGTGCCCTGCTGGGACGTCGTAGGCCGTGGAGAACAGCTCCAGGTCGACGTCGAACGGCTTCCCGGGTGTCCGCCCGTGGAAGGTGTACGGCGCGTTGGAGACCAGCTTGCCGAGGCCGAGCGGCCCCACGTCGTACAGGTAGGCGACGAGGGTGCCGCTCTCCTTGGTGGGGGTCAACGTGGTGTGCAACTTCGCGGTACCGCGCACCTGTTGGGCGCTCGCGTACTTCTCCGACTGCCATACGGCGGCCCAGCGGCGGGGGAGCAGGGGGATCGAGGCGACCGGGGGAGCCTGGGCGATCTGGTCGAGGATGCTGGACAGGAAGACGATCCCGCCGTCCGCGCCCGAGTCGACGTTGGTGTGGATCGTGGTGGTGCCCGAGAGGGCGATCTTCTTCCGCGTGGCGCCGACGGACTTCCAGTCCGGGTAGCCCTCGTAGCCGCCCGTGGAACGGGACTTGAGCCGGACCGGCTCCTCGCGGTCGATCCCGTTGTCCTCGCCCTTGAGGTAGTGGTCGAACCAGCGCCCGGTGTCGGTCCACACGTCGTTGGGCAGGCCGAACAGGCCGGTCAGCTCGGCCGTGGCGTGGTCACCGGGGCGCAGCTCCAGTCTCTTCGGGCCGGTCAGCTTCTCGTAGAAGTCCGCGTACTGGTTGGGCGCGAAGACCGTGTCGCCCCACGCGTTGGCCATCATGACCGCCGCGCCGTTCTGGTTCAGTTGGTCCACGTATGTGGCGGCCGAACGTTTGTTCCCCCAGTCGATCATCTCCTGTTCCTTCGACAGGTTCGACGCGTAGAAGTTGTCGAAGATCTGCCGGATCTCGGGACTCTGACGGCCGGTGACCAGGCTCGCCCCGTCCAGCAGGGCCGCGGCCTGGACGTGCTGGGTGCGGCCGGAGTAGATCGAGTCGATCAGGTCGGCCCAGCCGCTGAGGGCGGCGACGGCCTTGATGCGCTTGTCGTGCGCGGCGGCGAGGAGGCTGATGCCGGCGCCGTACGAGACACCCGCCATGCCGATGTGCCCGGCGTCCGCAGGGGTGTTGGCGAGCGCCCAGTCGATGACCTTGGAGGCGTCGGCGGTGTCGGGAGGGCCCGCCACTTCTATCTCCCCGCCCGACTGCCAGAAGCCGCGGACGTTGTAAGTAACCACGATGTAACCGGAGTTGGCGAGCTTCTGGGCCTGGGCGAGGTACTCGACCTGGGGCAGGCCCCAGCTCGTGGGCAGGACGAGCAGCGGGTAGCGCCGTGAACCGTCGGCTCCCGCGGGCGTGACGACGTTCGCCTTCAGGACCGTGCCGCCGTCACCGACGATGTCGACGAAGCGGACGGCGTCCGCCGCCTGGGCGGTGGGGGCGAGTCCGAGGGCGCTACCGGCGATCAGGGTCGCGGAGACGGCGCCCACGGTGGTCGTACGCAGGGCCTTGCGAGGGTGTCCCACGGGTCACTCCCTACTCGTGTCAATGCAAAGTGACCAGACGGTAACCTCGACGCTTTACCGGAGGTAACCCGTCGGTAAGTTACGTGGGAGTAACGATTGTTGTGGTGTGAATCAATTCAGGAGGCGCGGTGTGAGTTACGTGCAGCCGTGGTTGCCGGCAGCGGAGCCTGGGCCGCGCGGGTCACGTCCGCGACCAGTTCGGCGACATCGGGGCCGTAGGCGTGCGAGTTGACCACCTTGAGCAGGAGGACGAAGGAATTGTCGCGGTACTTGCGGGTCAACCGCTCGTGGTTGCGCGCCAGGTAGCGGGTCGCGGCCTGGTTGGTGATGGCCGTCTGGCCGCAGAACAGGAAGACGGGCCGGCTCTGACCGGGCTGTCCGGCGGTGAGGCGGGCGAGCAGGACGTACTCGGACACCCCCTTCTCCAGGAGGAAGCGCTCGCTGCCGATCTGGTACGTCATGCGGACCGGGCCGGGCTCCGACGAGTCGACCTGCACCAGCACCCCGGGCAGCATGGCGGCGATGTGCGCCATCATGCGCCGGTTCGACGTGGGGCCGCCGACGCAGAACTCCGTGCGCTCCCCGAAGCCCTGGCGTGCCGCGTCCTGGGTGATCACCTCGGCGTGCGCGCCGCAGTCCTTGATGAGGGCGGAGAGTTCCAGCAGCGCGAACACGTCGTAACGGTGCACCGCGAGATCGGAGCTGCCGGCGTCCCTGTTGACCACCAGCAGCGACTCGGAGTTGTTCGGCAGCCCGAAGAACGCCTGCTTGCGGCGGAGTTTCCGCCTCCACAGATATGTCCGGGCGAGCCAGCCGAGCGCGGCGCTGATGCCCGCCGCCACCACGCCCAGGACGATGTTGCGCACGTCGTCTGTCATGTGCGCGCATGCTAGCGGGCCGACACGACTCCTACGTACCGGTGTTCGAAGTGTGGCATTCGTATGACACCTGACCCGAAGAGGGCTGTCGGGGCTCCCGCGATGTGGTTACGCTGCGCGGACGGTCCTGGACTGGAGGTACGGATGCGTCGCCCTGTCGCACGGAAGCTGTCGGTCCTGGCGGTCTCGGCCGCCGTGGTGTCGGTGAGCGCGGCAGCGCCGCCGGGGGCCACTTCGACACCCGAGAAGGTACCCGTCGCCGTCGGCTACGGCGGCGCCGTCTCCAGCGTCGACGCGGACGCCTCCGCCGCTGGCATCGAGGTCCTGAGGAAGGGCGGCAACGCGGTCGACGCGGCCGTCGCCACCGCCGCCGCGCTCGGCGTCACCGAGCCGTACTCCTCCGGCATCGGCGGGGGCGGCTACCTCGTCTACTACGACGCCAAGTCCCGTACCGTGCACACGATCGACGGCCGCGAGACGGCACCGTTGACCGCCGACTCCGACCTGTTCGTGGAGAACGGCAAGCCGCTCGCCTTCGCCGACGCCGTCAGCAGCGGGCTGAGCGTCGGCACCCCCGGCACGCCGGCCACGTGGGCCACGGCCCTGGACGAGTGGGGCAGCAGAACGCTCGGCAACGTCCTGAAGCCCGCCGAGCGGATCGCCCGCAACGGCTTCACGGTCGACGACACCTTCCGCTCGCAGACCGCGTCCAACGAGACGCGGTTCCGGTACTTCCCCGACACCGCGAAGCTGTTCCTGCCCGGCGGGCAGCTGCCGGTCGTCGGTTCCACCTTCAGGAATCCCGATCTCGCCCGCACCTACCAGGAGTTGGGCCGCAAGGGTGTCGGCGCGATCTACCACGGCGACCTCGGCGACGACATCGTCGACACCGTGAACAAACCACCGGTGGACCCGGGTTCGGGCTGGAACGCGCGGCCGGGCGCGCTGTCCGAGAAGGACCTCGCCGCCTACCGGGCCAAGCTGCAGAAGCCCACCAAGACCTCCTACCGCGGGCTCGGCGTCTACTCCATCGCGCCCTCCTCCTCCGGCGGCACGACGGTCGGTGAGGCCCTCAACATCCTTGAGCACACCGACCTTTCGAAGGCCAGTGAGGTCCAGTACCTGCACCACTACATCGAGGCCAGCCGGATCGCGTTCGCGGACCGGGGGCGCTGGGTCGGCGACCCCGCCTTCGAGGACGTACCGACGAAGGAGCTGCTGTCGCAGAGGTTCGCCGACTCGCGGGCCTGCCTGATCAAGGACGAGGCGGTGCTCACGAGTCCGGTGGCGCCGGGAGACCCGCGTCATCCGGGGGCGTGTGCCTCCGGCGGTACAGCGGCTCCCACGACGTACGAAGGGGAGAACACCACGCATCTGACGGTGGCCGACAAGTGGGGGAACGTCGTCTCCTACACGCTGACCATCGAGCAGACCGGGGGCAGTGCGATCACCGTTCCGGGGCGCGGGTTCATTCTCAACAACGAGCTGACGGACTTCTCGTTCGTTCCGGCGAACCCCGCTGTGCATGACCCGAACCTGCCTGGTCCCGGCAAGCGGCCGCGGTCGTCCATTTCGCCGACGATCGTGCTCGACCGGCAGAACAAGCCCGTGGTAGCGCTTGGTTCGCCCGGTGGGGCGACCATCATCACGACCGTGCTCCAGGTGTTGACCGAGTTCGTCGATCGCGGGCTGCCGTTGGTGGACGCGATCGCCGCGCCTCGGGCGAGCCAGCGGAATGCCGCGCAGACCGAGCTGGAGCCGGCGCTGTACAGCAGTGGGGAGAGGTCTCAGCTGGAGGCGATCGGGCATTCGTTCAAGCTGAACCCGGAGATCGGGGCGGCCACGGGGGTACAGCGGTTGCCGGGTGGAAAGTGGCTTGCGGCTGCTGAAACTGTCCGGCGGGGTGGGGGGTCTGCGCAGGTGGTCCGTCCCGCTTCGTAGTCGCCTGCGGGCGCGTGGGGGCTGGTCGCGCCCCGCGGCGGAGCCGCAGATCGATACAGCCCCGCGCCCCTAGGGAGTCTTCGTGAACGTCAGTTTGCCTGCTGCCGTGTCTACCGTCACCTGGCCGCCATCCTCGATCGTGCCGTCCAGGAGCATTCGGGACAGCTGGTTGTCCACCTCCCGCTGGATCGTGCGGCGCAGTGGTCGGGCGCCGTACTCCGGCTGGTAACCGTGCTCCGCCAGCCAGTCCACCGCGCTGTCCGTGAAGTCGACCGTGACGCCCTGGGCCCGGAGCAGGCGGCGGGTGCTCTCCAGCAACAGCTTGGTGATCTCGCGTAGTTGCTCGTCGGTCAGCCGGCGGAAGACGACTATCTCGTCGATGCGGTTCAGGAACTCCGGGCGGAAGTGGTCGCGCAGCGGACGCAGGATCTGTTCGCGTCGGGCCTCCTCGCCGGACTCCGGGCCGAAACCGATGCCCGCGCCCCTGCGGGTGATGGCTTCCGAGCCGAGGTTGCTGGTCATCACGATCACCGTGTTGGTGAAGTCGACCGTGCGGCCCTGGGAGTCGGTGAGCCGGCCGTCGTCGAGGACCTGGAGGAGGATGTTGAAGACGTCCGGGTGGGCCTTCTCCACCTCGTCCAGGAGCAGCAGCGAGTACGGATGCCTGCGGACCACCTCGGTCAGCTGGCCCGCCTCCTCGTGGCCGACGTATCCGGGCGGGGCGCCGATCAGGCGGCTGACCGTGTGGCGTTCCTGGTACTCGCTCATGTCCAGGCGGACCATGCGTTCCTCGCTGCCGAACAGGGACTCGGCGAGGGCGCGGGCCAGTTCGGTCTTGCCGACGCCGGTCGGGCCGAGGAAGAGGAAGCTGCCGATCGGCCGGTCCGGGCTCGCGAGGCCGGCGCGCGAACGCAGTACGGCGTCCGAGACGACCCGTACGGCCTCGTCCTGGCCGACGACTCGTTCGTGCAGGTGGTTCTCCAGGCCGAGCAGGCGGTCCTTCTCCTCCTCGGTGAGGCTGCTGACCGGGATGCCGGTCAGCCGGGACACCACCTGGGCGATGGCCTCCGCGGTGACCTCCAGGTGCTGGCCCTCGTCGGCCGCGTCGTGGTCCCCGGCCGCCTCGATCCGCTGCTTCAACTCGGCGATTTGGTCCCGTAGTTGGGTGGCCTGCTCGTACTGTTCGTCGGCGACCGCCTGATCCTTGTCGAGGGTCAGCTGCTCGACCTCGCGCTCCAGGGCCCGTACATCTGTCCCCTTGGTGCGAGCCCGCAGTCGTACCCGCGCTCCTGCCTGGTCGATGAGGTCGATCGCCTTGTCCGGCAGACGGCGGTCGGTGAGATAGCGGTCGGACAGCTCCACGGCGGTCACCAGCGCCTCGTCGGTGTAGCGGACCTGGTGGTGGGCCTCGTAGCGGTCGCGCAGCCCGCGCAGGATCTCGATCGCGTCCGGCGCGGTGGGCTCCGGGACCAGGATCGGCTGGAAGCGGCGGGCCAGGGCCGCGTCCTTCTCGATCCGGCGGAACTCCTCCAGCGTGGTCGCGCCCACGATGTGCAGTTCGCCGCGGGCCAGGGCGGGCTTGAGGATGTTGCCGGCGTCCAGGGAGCCGCCCTCGCCGCCCCCGCCCGCGCCGACGACCGTGTGCAGCTCGTCGATGAAGACGATCAGCCGGTCGGAGTTGTCCCGGATCTCGCCCACGATGTTCGTCAGGCGCTCCTCGAAGTCACCCCGGTAGCGGGTACCCGCTACCACGCCGGTCAGGTCGAGGGCGACGACCCGACGCCCGATCAGCACGTCGGGCACGTCCCCGTCGACGATCCGCTGGGCCAGGCCCTCCACGATGGCGGTCTTGCCGACGCCCGCGTCCCCGATGAGCACCGGGTTGTTCTTGCCGCGGCGGGACAGCACCTCGATGGTCTGCTCGATCTCCTCGTCGCGGCCGATCACCGGGTCGATACGGCCCTGTCGGGCCAGGTCGGTGAGATCGCGGCCGTACTTGTCGAGGGTGGGCGTGCCCGTACTACGCGGTGCTTCACCGCGGGGCTGCCCGGCATCCGGGCTCGCCTCGGGAGGCAGACCCGTGGGGGCGAACCGGGCCGAGTTCAGGATGTGCCCGGCGGCCGAGTCGGGGTTCGCCGCCAGGGCACTGAGCACGTGCTCCGGGCCGATGTGACCGGCGCCCCGGGCCCGGGCCAGCTCGTGCGCGTCGAGCAGGGCGCGTTTGGCGGCCGGGGTGAGGGACAGCGACGTGGGCGGAGGGGCCTCCTCCGGCTGGTGCTGGACCGGGCCGGAGCGTTCGTCGATCTCCGAGGCGAGCGAGTCGGGATCGGCGCCCGCCCGGCTCAGCAGGGTGCGGGTCGGCTCGGCGGCGAGCGCGGCCCGCAGCAGGTGCTGGGTGTCCAGATCCCGGCTGCCGTGCTCGGCGGCGTACTGCGCGGCGCCCCGCACCAGCTCTCTGGCCGGCTGGCTCAGCAACTGGCCGATGTTGATCTGCCGGGGGCCGGGGCGCGGTCCGCCGAAGAAACGGGCGAGGAACTCTCCGAAGGCGTCATAGCCTTCCGGTCCGCTGAATCCGCTGGTCATGGGCGTTCCCATCCGGCATCCCCATGGGGGTCCCCCCGGGCTGAGCCCGTTCGAGGCTTGGGGGAGGGCCGGGGACACCCTCGCTGATCGACGTGCGGGGGCCGGGTAACCCGGGTGTCAGCCGGTTACACCTTCGCACGGATGGGGGAGCGGGGCACTTTCAGCGGTCGGCGGGCGACACCGGTCCACCGACCACCTCACGGGGGACCCGCTCAGCGCGCCGTCAGGACCCGTGGTCCCGCGTCGGTGATGGCCACGGTGTGCTCGGTGTGCGCCGCGCGCGAGCCGTCGTTCGTCTTCAGCGTCCAGCCGTCCGGGGCCGTGTGGTACTCGTCCGTGCCGCCGGCGATGAGCATCGGCTCGATCGCGAGCACCATGCCGTGCCGCAGCGCGAGCCCCCGCCCCGGGCGCCCCTCGTTCGGCACCGGGGGGTCCTCGTGCATACGACGACCGATGCCGTGTCCGCCGAAGTCGTCCATGATGCCGTAGCCGCCGTCCCGGCACACCGTGCCGATGGCGTGCGCGATGTCGCCGATGCGGTTGCCCACGACCGCCGCCGCGATCCCGGCCGCGAGGGCCCGCTCCGCGGTCTCGATCAGCCGTACGTCGTCGGCGCGCGGCCTGCCCACGCTGAAGCTGATCGCCGAGTCACCGGCCCAGCCGCCGAGTTGGGCACCGCAGTCGATCGAGACCAGGTCGCCGTCGCGCAGCCGGTAGCCGGTCGGGATGCCGTGCACGATCGCGTCGTTCACAGAGGCGCAGATGACCGCGGGGAAGGGCGTGGAGGCGAAGGAGGGGCGATAGCCCAGGAAGGGGGAGGCCGCCCCGGCCTCCCGCAGCACCTCCCGCGCCACCTCGTCCAGTTCCAGCAGGGAAACACCCACGTCAGCGGCCTTCTGTACGGCGGTCAGGGCGCGCCCGACCACCTGTCCGGCCTCGTACATGGCATCGATCGATGTGTTCGTCTTCAGCTCCACCATGCCAATTACTATACCGGTATTAGAATGGGGGCATGGTGCGCACCCCTCTCACTCCCGAAGAACGCGAACGCGGCGAGCGGCTCGGCCGGCTGCTCCGCGAGGCCCGCGGCGGCCGCAGCATGACCGAGGTCGCGGCGAGCGCCGGGATCTCTCCGGAGACCCTCCGGAAGATCGAGACCGGGCGGGCTCCGACCCCGGCGTTCTTCACGGTGGCCGCGCTCGCCCGGGCGCTCGGGCTGTCCATGGACGAACTGGCCCAACTGTGCGAGCCGGCGGGCGTGTGACGGGAGTTCGCTCACCGGCCGGCAGTGGCGCCAGGAGACTCCTGCTGCTCCTTTGCAAACTGGCTGTAGCCCGTTCGTAACACTGCTGGTGTTGCCTTACGGACCGGAGTGCTCCGGTCTAACGGGAGTTGAGCGATGGCAGTGGATCAACTCCCGGGTCGGATGCGGGAGTTCGTGGCCTACCTGGAGGGTGTGCTGGCGCGGCTGGATCAGGGCGCCGGTTGGTGCGCGGTGTTCTGGCAGCGCGACCCGGACGGTATGCAGGCCTGCCTCGACGGCCGTGAAGTGCCGCCCTGGGACGTGGTGGAGGCGCTCCTGCAAGACCTCGCCGCGGAGTACGGCCCCGAGGTGGCCCACGCCGAGGCGGAGCGCGCCCGCCCCCTGCACGCCGCCGCCCAGGCCGCCCACGACGCCCGCCCCGGCGGCCGGGACGCCCTCGGTGACCGCTTCGACGTCATGCTCCGCGAACAGCGCTACGCCGCGGAACGGCAGGCCGAACTGGGCCGCAGGATCGCCACCGCCACCACCCAGGAGGAGGCCGACGCCATCCGCCTGGACCTCGCCTGGGCCCGCGACGACCACGAACGCGCGGTCCGGCGGTGCGCCGAACTCCAGTCCCGGATGACCGAGTTGGACCACCGCGCGCTGGACGACCAGGCCCGGGCCATCCGACGGGGGCAGGGCGCGGAGGGTGGGGCGTTCGGGGGCGGCGGGCGTGGGGTCGGTGGGCGTTGGCTCGGTGGCTACAGGAGCGGGGCCGCTGAGGGCGACGGACATGGGGCCGGTGGCTCTGAGGTCGGCGGGCACGGGCTCGGTAGTGGTTACGGTGAGGGCCCCGCCGAGGGCGGAGAGCACGCAGCGGGCGGCGCCGGGGGCGGCAGGAGTGCCGGAAGCTACGGGGGCGGCCCCGCCGGAGTCGGCGGTCATGGAGCCGCGGACACAGGGGGCCGTGGGAGGGAGCCCGGCGGCTACGAGGATGCCGCCACCGGGGGCCACAGCCACGAGACCGCACGGCATGGGCGCGGCGGCCACGAGACCGGCGCCCGCGGAGCCGGCGGCGGAAGCGTCGAGTTCCCGAACATGCCACAGCAGCGCGACGCCACGTCGGCCACGGACGCCGAAGCGCCCCACGTAGGACACGCACCGCAATGGCCCACCTCGACCGGAGCGGCCCGCGCGGGACAGCCTCTGCACCCGACGGCTCCTGCCTGGGAGGAAGCCCCCGGGCACGCGCCGCGGCGCCCCGGCCCAGCCGAAGTGGCCCGCCCCGGACACGCCCCGCAGTCGACGGCTCCCGTCTGGGCGGACGCAGCGGGACACGCGCCGCAGCGCCCCGGTCCAGCCGAAGCGGCGCGTCCAGGACACGCTCCGCAGCCCCTGACTCCTGCCTGGGAGGAAGCCCCCGGACACGCGCCCCAGCGCCCTGGCGCCGCCGAAGCGGCCCGCCCCGGACACGCCTCGCAGTCGACGGCTCCCGTCTGGGCGGATGCATCGGGACACGCGCCGCAGCGCCCCGGTCCAGCCGAAGCGGCGCGTCCAGGACACGCTCCGCAGCCCCTGACTCCTGCCTGGGAGGAAGCCCCCGGGTACGCGCCCCAGCGCCCCGGCCCCGCAGAAGCGGCCCGTCCCGGACACGCGCCGCAGCCGACGGCTCCCGCAGAGGCCGACACCCGCGGACGCGCGCCGCGACATCCCGGCCCCGCCGAAGTCGCCCGTCCCGGACACGCCCCGCACCCCACAGCCCCCGCCGAACCGACCCACCCCGGCCCGCACCAGCTCCGCCGCCCCGACGACCCCCACCCGGCCTACGCCCCGTATCCGCAGGCTCCCGCCCAGGCCACCCGCCCCGACATCGATCCCCCGCAGCAGCCCACCCCCACCGCCCCACCGCCGGAGGCAAAGCGCAAGCGTCGGCGAGGCGGTGCTCGTTTCGCCGGTGTGGCCGAGGAGGGCGGTGCCCCCGTCGTCGTACCCCCGGCTGCCGTGCCCGATCTGCCCACCGCGCCCGTGGCGAAGGGGCGGCGCCCGCGCGGGGCTCGTTTCGCCGGGGCCGCGCGAGCACCGGAGGCGAGTACGGGGCAGGGTGCCGAGCCGTCGGACGTGGTGGCGCGGCGGGAGACCGCCGAGACGGTCGCGGCGCTGGTGCGGCTGCGCTCGGAGGGGCGTACCGGCGAGGCGCACGCCGTGCTCGCCGAGGTCGCCCACTGGCCCGCCGACCGTTTTCCGCTGCTCGCCGCGGAGCTCCAGCACGCCGGGCTCGGCGCCGACTGGGTGACCCTGCTGTGGGAGG
Organism: Streptomyces sp. NPDC005483; assembly: GCF_040606035.1. NCBI lineage: Bacteria > Bacillati > Actinomycetota > Actinomycetes > Kitasatosporales > Streptomycetaceae > Streptomyces > Streptomyces sp. NPDC005483. Next base: position 132,720 of record NZ_JBEXEA010000015.1, on the reverse strand, counting down.
CCGCCTCGCTGCCCGCCGAGCGACTGGTGGCCGCCGCGGACGCGCTGGTCGCGGCCGGGCGGGACACGGACGGGGAGCAGATCCTGCGGCAGGGCGTCGCACGGCCCGCCGGCGAGATCGGCGCGGCCGTGCTCGGGCTGGTCGCCGAGGGCCGCCGTCGTGAGGTCACCGCGCTTCTCGACGCCTACGTCCGCGTCCGCACCCCCGAGGAGGCGGCCCGCAGCGCCGAGCCCGGCCCGGGGACCCTCGTACCGCTCCTCCTGGCCGCCGCGCGAGGCGTCTCGGACGAGCGGCACTGGGACCTGGTGCACGCCCTGCGCGTCGCCGGATTCTCCGCCTGACAGGTCCCTCACAAGCCCGCTGACCGGGCACGTCACTCCTCCACTGGAGTGTGAAACGTGATCGACTTCGCCGGTTAACGACGATGGTCTTGGCAAGCCTCTCCAGGAGGCTTACGTTCGTCCCTCTACGGCCCCCTCTACGGGCGTAGAGGCTCTGACGTCCCCGCCGAAGGAGCAGCTCATGGCCAACGTCGTACGTGCCGCTCTGGTCCAGGCCACCTGGACCGGCGACACCGAGTCCATGGTGGCGAAACACGAGGAGCACGCCCGCGAGGCGGCCCGACAGGGCGCGAAGATCATCGGGTTCCAGGAAGTGTTCAACGCCCCCTACTTCTGCCAGGTCCAGGAACCGGAGCACTACCGCTGGGCCGAGCCGGTGCCGGACGGCCCCACCACCAGTCGTATGCAGGAACTCGCCCGCGAGACCGGCATGGTGATCGTCGTGCCGGTGTTCGAGGTCGAGCAGTCCGGCTTCTACTACAACACCGCGGTCGTGATCGACGCCGACGGCAGCGTCCTCGGCAAGTACCGAAAGCACCACATCCCGCAGGTCAAGGGCTTCTGGGAGAAGTACTACTTCAAGCCCGGTAACCTCGGCTGGCCCGTCTTCGACACCGCCGTCGGCAAGGTCGGCGTCTACATCTGCTACGACCGCCACTTCCCGGAGGGCTGGCGCCAGCTCGGCCTCAACGGCGCCCAGCTCGTCTACAACCCGTCCGCCACCCACCGGGGCCTGTCCTCCCACCTGTGGCGCCTGGAGCAGCCCGCGGCCGCCGTCGCCAACGAGTACTTCGTCGCCGCCATCAACCGGGTCGGTGTCGAGGAGTACGGCGACAACGACTTCTACGGGACGTCGTACTTCGTCGACCCGCGCGGCCAGTTCGTGGGGGAGACGGCGAGCGACAAGGAGGAGGAACTGGTCGTCCGCGACCTGGACTTCGACCTCATCGAGGACGTGCGGCAGCAGTGGGCCTTCTACCGCGACCGCCGCCCCGACGCATACGAGGGGCTGGTGCAGCCGTGACCGAGGACCTGCTGGGACGTCACCGGGCCGTGCTGCCCGACTGGCTCGCCCTCTACTACGAGGAGCCGCTGGAGATCACGCACGGCGAGGGCCGGCACGTGTGGGACTCCGAGGGCAACAAGTACCTCGACTTCTTCGGCGGCATCTTGACGACGATGACCGCGCACGCCCTGCCCGAGGTCACCAAAGCGGTGAGCGAGCAGGCCGGGAGGATCATCCACTCGTCCACGCTGTACCTCAACCGGCCCATGGTCGAAATGGCCGAGAGGATCAGCCAGTTGTCCGGCATCCCGGACGCCCGGGTGTTCTTCACGACCTCCGGCACCGAGGCCAACGACACGGCCCTGCTGCTCGCCACGACCTATCGCCGCAGCAACACGATCCTGGCGATGCGCAACAGTTACCACGGCCGCTCCTTCAGCGCGGTCGGCATCACCGGCAACCGCGGCTGGTCCCCCACCTCGCTGTCCCCGCTCCAGACGCTGTACGTCCACGGAGGCGTGCGGACCCGCGGCCCGTACGCGTCCCTGAACGACGACGACTTCATCGCCGCCTGCGTCGACGACCTCAAGGACCTCCTCGGCCACACCCGGCCGCCCGCCGCCCTGATCGCCGAGCCGATCCAGGGCGTCGGCGGCTTCACCTCGCCGCCCGACGGCCTCTACGCCGCTTTCCGCGAGGTGCTCCAGGAGCGGGGCATCCTCTGGATCGCCGACGAGGTGCAGACCGGATGGGGCCGCACCGGCGACCACTTCTGGGGCTGGCAGGCACACGACCAGAACGGCCCGCCGGACATCCTCACCTTCGCCAAGGGCATCGGCAACGGCATGTCCATCGGCGGGGTGGTGGCCCGCGCCGACATCATGAACTGCCTCGACTCCAACAGCATTTCGACCTTCGGCGGCACCCAGGTCACCATGGCGGCCGGCCTCGCGAACCTCACGTACCTGCTGGAACACGACCTCCAGGGCAACGCCCGGCGCGTCGGCGGACTGCTCCTCGAGCGGCTGCGGGCGGTCTCCGCGCAGATTCCGGGCGTACGGGAGGTGCGCGGGCGTGGGCTCATGCTCGGCGTCGAGCTGGTGAAGCCCGGCACCGACGAGGCCGACCCGCAGGCCGCGTCCGCCGTCCTCGAGGCGGCCCGCGCCGAGGGGCTGCTCCTCGGCAAGGGCGGCGGGCACAACACCAGCGCCCTCAGGATCGCCCCGCCCCTGTCCCTGACCGTCGCGGAGGCCGAAGAGGGCGCCGCGATCCTCGAACACGCTCTGAGGAGCACCAGCCAGTAGGTCCACAGCAAGGGAACACCGTCATGAGCACCACCTTGGAGCCCCTGGAGTCCCTGGAGCCGACCCTGTCGGTCCGCCAGGTCCTCATGCTGGAACGGGTCCTCGCCGGGGAGCCCGAGGTGGTGGCCGGTGCGAGCCAGCTCGACCGGGCCGTGCGCTGGGTGCACGTGGCCGAGGCCGCCGACGTCGGCGTGATGCTCAGCGGCGGCGAGATGGTCCTCACCACCGGTGTGCTGCTCGCCGGTGACGACGACAAGCAGGCCGAGTACATCCGGTCCCTGCACCGCGCGGAGGCCGCGGCCGTGGTGCTCGGACTCGGTCGCGCCTTCCCCACCCCGCCGGACGTGATGCGCCGGGCCGCCGAGCGGTGCGGGCTGCCCATGGTCGTCCTGCACCGGCCCTTCCCCTTCGCCGAGTTGACGGAGGAGGTCCAGGCCCGGCTGGTACGGCGGAAGTTCGCCGCCGTCAGCATGTCCGAGGCCGTACGCACCGCCCTCACCGGCCTCATCACCGCGGGCGCCCCGCTCCAGCGGATGCTGGACGAGATCGCCCGCCACAGCGGCTGCCCGGTCGTCGTCACCAACCTCGCCCACCGCGTCCTCGCCACCGCGGGGGAGCGGTCCGCGGTGGACGACGTGCTGCGCGACTGGGAGCGCATCGCCCGTCAGGCCGGCGGCAGCGAGGGCGACGGCTGGATCCGCGCCGAACTGGGCGGGCGCGGGGAGCGCTGGGGCCAGATCATGCTGTGCGGCTACCGCGGTGACACCGCCACCGGACGCCTGCTCGCCGACCGCGCCGCCGAGTCCCTCGTCCTGCACCGGATGCTCGGCGGCGCCTCCGCCCACACCTGGGAGGAACAGTCCGCCCAGAGCCTGCTCACCGACCTGGTCAGCGGCGTCGTACCGGCCCGGCAGCTGCTGCCCCGCGCGCGGGCGGCCGGACTGCCCGTCAACCGGCGCACCTTCGTCCCACTCGTTGTACGGGACGGCGATCCGGCCGAACTCGACCGAGTGCTACGGCTGTTGGGGCTGCCCGGAATCGTCGCCGAACTCGCCGACGGGGCCACCGCCGTCCTGCTGAGCCTGGCCCGCGACCAGGACGCCACGGTGCTCACGGCCAACTTCGCGGCCCGGCTGACGGGGACGGTGGTGGCCGCCGCCGACCCCAGGAGCGCCTGGGACGACGTGCCCGCCGGGATGCGTGAGGCACGGCATGTCGCGGACGCCGTCGCCTCAGGGGTACTCGACCTCCCGGCCGTCGTCCGCCTCAAGGACGTCCACCTGCGCGGCCTGATCCGGCTGCTGCGCGACGACCCGCACGTGCAGTCCTTCGCGGAGCGCGAGCTGGACGGGCTGTTGTGCGACTCGGGCCCGGGGGAGGGCCTGCTGGCCGTCCTGCGCACCTATCTCGCCACCGGCCGCAACAAGTCCCGCACCGCCCAGCTCCACCACGTCTCCCGGCCCGCGCTCTACCGCCGGCTGGAAGCGATACAGGGCCGGCTGGGTGTCGACCTGGACGATTTCGAGCAGGCCGCCTCCGTGCACATCGCGCTCCTCGCACACGACGCGCAACAGGGCTGAAACATGCCACGACCTGGGAAAACGGCGGTGAAACATGGGCTCACGAGAGGGTGACACCGTGGCACGCCGCATGCCCGCAGACGTGACACGCTGCAACTCAAAGCCAGTTTTCGGACTTCCTAGTCTTCTGGGGCGGGCGTCGGAAGTGCCCTCTGCCCCGCGACGCCCGGCACGCCCTCTCGCCGCACCGCGCACAAGCCCAAGTACATCCAGTACGAGGGCTTGCGCGCGGCACGCCGAGAGCACGCACCGGACGCCGCAGTGCCCGCGGGCGGACGAGGGCACTTCCGACGCCCGCCCCAGCACACCGAGCGACCGGAGGTCCCGATGAGCAGAGTGATTCGTGCCGCCCTCTTCCAGACCGCGTGGACGGGCGACAAGGAGTCGATGATCCAGGTACACGAGCAGGCGGCCCGGGACGCGGCCGCGCAGGGTGCTCAGGTCCTGTGCTTCCAGGAGCTGTTCTACGGGCCGTACTTCTGCCAGGTCCAGGACAAGGCGTTCTACGAGTACGCCGAGCAGATCCCGGACGGGCCCATCGTCAAGCGATTCCAGTCGCTGGCCAAGGAGTTGGGCATCGTCCTCATCCTGCCGATGTACGAGGAGGAGCAACCCGGCGTCCTCTACAACACCGCCGCCGTGATCGACGCGGACGGCTCGTACCTCGGCAAGTACCGCAAGCACCACATTCCCCAAGTGCCTGGATTCTGGGAGAAGTTCTACTTCCGCCCCGGCAATCTGGGGTGGCCGATCTTCGACACCAAGGTCGGGAAGATCGGCGTCTACATCTGCTACGACCGCCACTTCCCGGAGGGCTGGCGGGCGTTGGGCCTCGCGGGCGCCGAGATCGTCTTCAACCCGTCGGCCACCTCGCGCGGACTGTCGGCCTACCTGTGGCAGCTGGAACAGCCGGCCGCGGCCGTCGCCAACGAGTACTTCGTCGGCGCGATCAACCGGGTGGGCGTGGAGGAACTCGGCGACAACGACTTCTACGGGACGACGTACTTCGTCGACCCGGAGGCCCAGTTCGTCGGCGAGGTGGCGAGCGACAAGGAGACCGAACTGGTCGTCCGCGATCTGGACATGGCCAAGCTGCGGGAGGTCCGCGACCGCTGGCAGTTCTACCGGGACCGCCGCCCGGACGCGTACCCCCCGCTGACCGCTCCGTAATCACGACGCGCACACCCGCGCCCTCAGGGGCGCGGGGAACTGCGCGACCAGCCACAGACGACCGGAACTCATCCGATCACCGTTTGCAGGAGAGGGAGTATGAGCAGCCGCAGCCGTACCGTCATCCGCGGTGGCCTCGTCATCACCGCGTCCGACGAGATCCACGCCGACGTGCTGATCGAGGACGGCCGCATCGCCGCCCTCGCCGTGCCCGGTACCCAGAGCTGGACCGCGGACCGCACGATCGACGCCACCGGAAAGTACGTCATCCCCGGTGGCGTCGACGCCCACACCCACATGGAGCTGCCCTTCGGCGGCACCTTCGCCTCCGACACCTTCGAGACCGGTACCCGGGCCGCCGCCTGGGGCGGTACGACGACCATCGTCGACTTCGCGGTGCAGAGCGTCGGCCACTCCCTGCGCGAGGGCCTGGACGCCTGGCACGCCAAGGCCGAGGGCAACTGCGCCATCGACTACGGCTTCCACATGATCGTCTCCGACGTGAACCAGGACACGCTCAAGGAGATGGACCTGCTGGTGGAGGAAGGGGTCACCTCCTTCAAGCAGTTCATGGCCTACCCGGGCGTCTTCTACTCCGACGACGGCCAGATCCTGCGCGCCATGCAGCGCTCCGCCGAGAACGGCGGCCTGATCATGATGCACGCCGAGAACGGCATCGCGATCGACGTCCTGGTCGAGCAGGCGCTGGCCCGCGGCGAGACCGACCCGCGCTACCACGGGGAGGTGCGCAAGGCCCTCCTCGAGGCCGAGGCCACCCACCGCGCCATCAAGCTCGCGCAGGTCGCCGGCGCCCCGCTCTACGTCGTGCACGTCTCGGCCATGGAGGCGGTGGCCGAGCTGGCACGCGCGCGTGACGAGGGGCTCAACGTCTTCGGCGAGACCTGCCCGCAGTACCTGTTCCTGTCGACGGACAACCTCGCCGAGCCGGACTTCGAGGGCTCGAAGTACGTGTGCAGCACCCCGCTCAGGCCCAAGGAGCACCAGGCCAAGCTGTGGCAGGGCCTGCGGACCAACGACCTCCAGGTCGTCTCCACCGACCACTGCCCCTTCTGCTTCGTCGGGCAGAAGGAACTCGGCCGCGGCGACTTCTCGAAGATCCCCAACGGCCTTCCCGGCGTCGAGAACCGCATGGACCTGCTCCACCAGGGCGTCGTCGACGGACACATCTCGCGCCGGCGCTGGATCGAGATCGCCTGCGCCACCCCGGCCCGGATGTTCGGCATGTACCCGAAGAAGGGCACCATCGCCCCGGGCGCCGACGCCGACGTCGTCATCTACGACCCGCACGCCGAGCAGATCATCTCCGCCGAGACCCACCACATGAACGTCGACTACTCGGCCTACGAGGGCAGGCGCCTCACCGGCCGGGTCGAGACGGTTCTCTCGCGCGGCGAACTCGTCATCACCGAGCGGGAGTACACCGGGCAAGCCGGGCACGGCGCCTACACCCCCCGCTCCACCTGTCAGTACCTCAACTAGGAGTGGCGCCACATGGACTTCGGACTCGTCCTGCAGACGGATCCGCCCGCCTCGAAGGTCATCAGCCTGATGAAGCGGGCCGAACGCAACGGCTTCACGTACGGGTGGACGTTCGACTCCGCCGTGCTCTGGCAGGAGCCGTTCGTGATCTACAGCCAGATCCTGTCCAACACCTCGAAGCTGAAGGTCGGCCCGATGGTCACCAACCCGGGCACCCGTACCTGGGAGGTGACCGCCTCCACCTTCGCCACCCTCAACGACATGTTCGGCAACCGCACGGTCTGCGGCATCGGCCGCGGCGACTCCGCGATGCGCGTCGCGGGCCGTACGCCCAACACGCTGGCCCGCATCAGCGAGGCCATGAAGGTCATCAGGGCGCTCGGCTCCGGCCAGGAGGCCGACCTCGGCGGCACGGTGATCAGGTTCCCGTGGATCAAGGAGGGCGCCGAACTTCCCGTATGGATGGCGGCGTACGGGCCCAAGGCGCTGAAGATGACCGGCGAGGAGGCCGACGGGTTCATCCTCCAACTGGCCGACCTGTACCTCACCGAGTACATGGTGAAGGCCGTCAAGGACGCGGCCGTCGCCGCGGGGCGAGACCCTGCCGAGGTCAAGATCTGCGTCGCCGCCCCCGCCTACGTCACCGAGGACGACTCGCCCGAGGCGCTCGCCCACGCGCGCGAGCAGTGCCGCTGGTTCGGCGGGATGGTCGGCAACCACGTCGCCGACCTGGTCTCCAAGTACGGCGAGCACTCGGCCGCCGTCCCCGACGAGCTGACGGACTACATCAAGGCACGTGAGGGGTACGACTACTCGCACCACGGGCGCACCGACAACCCGGACACCGCCTTCGTGCCCGACGAGATCGTCGACCGGTTCTGCGTCATCGGACCGGTCGAGAAGCACATCGAGAAGCTGAACGCGCTGCGTGAGCTCGGCGTCGACCAGTTCGCCGTCTACGACATGCACGACGCGCAGGAAGCGACCATCGACGCCTACGGTTCCCAGGTCATCCCCGCCCTCACCTCCTGACCCGGATCGCACACCGCTCGACCGACCCCCCACTCCTTGTCCCCCCTCCCCGTCGTCCCGGGGAGGGGTGGCGGGACCGGGAAAGGCCTCCCCGCCCGTCCCCGGTCCCGCCCGAGGCCCCCGCACGGCCTATCCCGTCCCGTCCTGATCGATTGGCCTGCCCATGACCGAAACAGTCCCCACGGGGTCGCCGATACCGCACTCAGCCGGCGGCCGCGTCGAGCTCGCCCCCGAGGCATTCCCCGCCGACAGCCCCTTCGCCAACGAGGACCTGCGCCCCGTACCGGTCTCCGAGCGCAAGTGGACGACGTACAACTTCGCGGCCCTGTGGATCTCCATGGCGCACTGCATCCCCAGCTGGACCCTGGCCTCCGGCCTGGTCGCGCTCGGCATGGACTGGAAGCAGGCCGTCTTCACCATCGCCCTGGCCAACATCATCGTGCTGCTGCCGATGCTGGCCACCGGGCACGCCGGACCCAAGTACGGCATCCCCTTCCCGGTGCTCGCCCGCGCCTCCTTCGGGCTGCGCGGCGCCAACATCCCGGCGCTGATCCGGGCCGCGGTGGCCTGCGGCTGGTTCGGCATCCAGACCTGGATCGGCGGCAGCGGCATCTTCGCGCTGGGCTCCAAGCTCACCGGCGGCCACTGGGAGGACGCGGCCAAGATCGCCGGCAACCCCTGGCCCCTGTGGCTGTGCTTCCTGCTGTTCTGGGCCCTCCAGATCGCGATCATCTACCGCGGCATGGACTTCCTGCGGCACTTCGAGAACTGGGCCGCGCCCTTCGTGATCGCCGGCGCACTCGTGCTGCTGATCTGGATCGCGGTCAAGGCGGACGGCTTCGGCGCGCTGCTCGACCAGCCGTCCAAGCTCGGCTGGGGCGCCGACTTCTGGCCTGTCTTCTTCCCCTCGCTCATGGGCATGATCGGCTTCTGGGCCACTCTGTCGCTGAACATCCCCGACTTCACCCGCTTCGGTGCCAGCCAGAAGGCGCAGACCTGGGGACAGTCCCTGGGGCTGCCGACCACGATGACCCTCTTCGCGGTCCTCGCCGTGCTCGTCACCTCCGGCTCCGAGGCCGTCTACGGCGAGGCCATCTGGGACCCGGTCGCGCTGGCCGCCAAGACGGACAACGCCTTCGGTCTGCTCTTCGCACTCGTCATCGTGCTGGTCGCCACGATCTCCGTGAACATCGCGGCGAACGTGGTCTCACCGGCGTACGACCTGTCCAATCTGGCGCCGAAGTTCATCAACTTCCGTACGGGCGCGCTGATCACGGGCGTCGTCGGCATCCTGATCTTCCCGTGGAAGCTGATCTCCACCCCGGAGTTCTACATCTTCACCTGGCTCGGGGTGGTCGGCGGTCTGCTCGGCACGGTCGCGGGCATCCTCATCGCCGACTACTGGATCGTCCGGCGCACGGTCCTGCACCTGGCGGACCTCTACACGCCCGGCGGCCGCTACTGGTACACCAACGGCTGGAACTGGCGGGCGATCGTCGCCTTCGTGGTCGGCGGTCTGCTCGCGGTCGGCGGCTCGTACTCGGCCGTGGGCGCGGACGGCAAGAAGTCCGGGCCGTTCCCGACCGACGGTCTGATCCCGTTCCTCAAGCCGCTGGCCGACTACGGCTGGGCGGTGGGCCTGGGCGCGTCCCTGCTGCTGTACATCGCGCTGATGCTGCCGAAGGGAAGGGAACAGGAGGGCATCGCGGCCTGACAGGTCGCTACGCGTGCGTGGAGAGCGGTCGGAAGCTGCCCGTTCAGGCCTTCTGACCGCTCTGCAGCGCCGCCACGGCCTCCTTGGCGGCCTTGATGGCGCCCTTGTTGATCTCGTCCGTGCTGGGCGCCTTCTTCGACTCGAAGTCACTGCCGTTGTAGGTCACGGTCACCAGCGCGTTGGACGCCTGGATCATGACCACGCCCTCACGGGTCTGCTGCTTGTCCTCGGTGGTGAGGTTCACCACCGAGTACCCCGCGTCGCCGACCCCGGGGACGGTGCCGCCGCCGCTCTTCTCGGCGATGTTCTCCTTGTACGACTTGGCGGCCGCGTCGTCGGACTCCGTGATCTCGAAGGACACGTCCAGCCAGCGGTAGTCGTACCCCTTGAGCGCGTTCCAGGAGCACGTGCGGCGCAGTGACGTGTCCGTCGAGGGGATCTCCTTGCCGGCCGTCTTGGCGCCCGGCACGAGTGACTTGACGGTCGCCGCGCTGATGCTGCCGCAGGGTGCGGGCGCGGCGGTGTACTTCTTCGCGGCGGCAGCCGTGGAGGAGCCCGACGGGGACTCGGCGGCGGACTGCGGTGCCGACTCCTTCTGTGTGGCCGGCGTCGTGGCCGGGCCCGACGTCAGCGACCAGCCCGCGGCGGCGAGCACGACGACGGGCGAGATGCGCGCGGTGAGCGCGAGCGGCAGGGAAAGAGTTCGCACGGCGCACTTTTCGTGGGGGACGGACGGTGCGGACGGGTCCGCACTGCGGACGGGTCGCCAGTTTCACATGTCTCCCTGTGGGGCGGAAGTGCGAACTCGCTCCGTACCGGTGCCGTCACCGAGCCCCGCCGTCGATGCGTCATGTGTCCGTTTATGTCCGGGCGATGGGGCGGTAGAGGGCCGATTCGATGCGGTCCACGGCGAGAAACGCTCCGTATGCCACGAGGTGCACCAGACAGTGGTCGGTGTGCTCCGGCCGTCGCCAGGCCGCCACGTCGTCGTCGGTGATCCGGTACGGCGCGAGCGCGGCCAGCAGCACCAGACGCGCACCGGGACGCTCCCGCCGGTCGGGGAGGCCGCTCAGGTCGAGCGGCGGGTGCGACCCGTCCCAGTCCAGCAGGGTCTCCTCCACGAGGTCCTGGTCGTCGATGCCGAGGAGGCCGGCGCCCGCCATGGCCGCCCGGAGCAGCGCCGCGTACGCGAGCCCGACGGGCGTGCCGTCCGCCCACGCGGGCGCTTCCCCGGGGTCGGGCAGGTCGAGCAGCGCGAGGGACGCGCCGGGCCGGGCGGGTCGGCGCACGGTCCGGGCGAGCGTGCGGCCCGCGAGACTGCGCACGGCCCGGAAGCGCTGGGCGTTGCCCGGCAGCAGGTTCTCGGTGAGCAGGGCGGACACGATCCGGTTGATGAAGTGGAAGGCGAACGCGGTGCCGAGGTAACCCGGAGCGTGCTCACGCGGGAAGGGGTACGGCGCCGCTCCGAGACCGCCCGGCACGCGTGTGTGCCTGCCCCACTCCAGCACGCGCGCGTGTGCCTCGTTCTCCGGCCGCTCTCCTCGGGCGACGCGTTCGGCCAGTGCGTGGTCGCCGGTGGCGTGCAGCAGCATGGTGTGCGCGTCCACGCAGAACGGGCACCGGTTGGCCAGTGAGACGCCGAGCGCCGCCAGCTCCTTTCCGGTGCGGTTACCGGGGCCGGCGATCAGGGACTCGCGCATCAGCGCCCACGCGGAGGCGAGGAGCTCCGGTGCGGAGGAGAGGACCACGAAGGTGACGGGCTCGTCGATGCCGAAGTCGCGGGACATCTGCTCGTAGACCTCGGCGACACGACCGGTGGCGGACTTGGGCGGCAGGGGCCGGGTGTAACGGAAGGGTGTGGACATGCACAGCAGCGTGCGCCGCGGCCGCGGGCACGGTCGTCCTACGGCCGAAGGGAGTTGGCGCTGCGTCCGTGAGCGCGGGCCGGGCCGGGGACTACTACCGGGGGAGTAGCGGAGTAGTTGTCCACAGGGCTGACGCCGGTGTCGGTACGGCGGTCTAGCGTGTGGGCATGAGCGGGCACCCGGTCGACCCGGCCACCTCCAAGCGGCTCGCCGATCTGGCCCTCGTGGTCGTGATCGGCGCCGTCGTCGTGACCGTGGCGGCTCTCGACGCGGACACGGCCACCCTCGACTACGGACTCCTCGTGGTGAGCGCGGGCGCTCTCGCGTTGTACCGAGCGGTTCCGCTGGTGATGCTGGCCGTCGCCACGGTGAGCGGGGCGGCCTACGTCCTGCACGCCCACCCGGGGCCCCTCGGCGCGCTGTCCGTCTTCGCCGCCGTGCACCTGGCGTCCCAGCTGGGGCACCGGGGCTGGGCCGCGGGGGCGAGCGGGGTCTTCCTCGCGGCGTACGCGATCACGGGCCATACGGTCCAGGAGTCGGTCGAGAAGACCGCGCTGCTCGCGGGCTGGTTCGTGTGCGCGGTGGTGACGGGCCTGGCCGGCCGCAACTGGCAGGCCTATCTGCGCCAGACCGAACAGCGTGCGCTGGAGGCCGAGCGGACCCGGGAGGAGGCCGCGCTGCGCCGCGCCGGCGAGGAACGCCTGCGGATAGCCCGGGAGTTGCACGACTCCCTCACCCACAGCATCTCCATCGTCAAGCTCCAGGCGGGCGTGGCCGTGCACTTGGCGCGCAAGCGGGGTGAGGAGGTGCCGCCCGCCCTGCTCGCCATCCAGGAGGCGGGCGGCGAGGCCATGCGGGAGCTGCGCGCCACGCTGGAGATCCTGCGCACCGACGAGCCGACCGGCACCCCGGCGCTGCTCGTGGAGCGGGCGCGGGCGGCGGGCCTCGCCGTCGAACTGAACGTGACGGGCGAGGAGTGCGCCCTGCCCGCGCCCCTCGACCGAGCCGTCTACCGGATCGTCCAGGAGTCCCTGACGAACGCGGCGCGGCACGCGGGACCGGCGAAGGTGCGGGTCGAACTGGCCTACAGCAAGGACGACTTGGCGATACGCGTCGACGACGACGGGGCCGCGCACCCCGACTGCCCACCGCAGCCCGGCCACGGTCTCACCGGCATGCGCGAACGCGTCACGGCACTGGGCGGAACCCTGCACACCGGGCCGCGGGAGGAGGGCGGCTTCTCGGTGCGGGCCCAACTGCCCTTGGCAGCAGGAGAGTTGGGATGAGCGGGGCCGGCGGGTTTCTCGGGGTGGGGGGAGCCGGCGCGATCGGGGCGGAGTGTGGCTGTGCCGTGCACGGGGAGGTGGCGGCGTGATCAGGGTGGCGCTCGTCGACGACCAGGCGTTGATGCGGGCCGGGTTCCGGGCCCTGCTCGACGCCGAGGACGGCATCGAGGTGGTCGGGGAGGCGGCGGACGGGGAGCGGGGCGTGGAGCTGGTGCGCGCGCACGCGCCCGACATCGCGTTGATCGACGTGCAGATGCCGGTGATGACGGGCATCGAGGCGACCCGGCGGATCGCCGCGGATCCGGAACTGGCGGGGGTCCGCGTGGTGATCCTCACCAACTACGGCGTCGACGAGTACGTCTTCGAGGCGCTGCGGGCGGGTGCGAGCGGATTCCTGCTGAAGGACACCGAGCCGGCCGACCTCCTCCAGGCCATCGAGGTCGTGGCCCGGGGCGAGGCGCTACTCTCCCCAGCGGTCACCCGCACCCTGATCGGCGAGTTCGTCTCGCGCCCCCCGGACCGGTCCACCGCACCCGGCCTGGAGTGCCTCACCCGCCGCGAACGCGAGGTCACGGCCCTCGCCGCCCGCGGTCTGACCAACGAGGAGATCGCCGAGCACATGGTGATCAGCCCCCTCACCGCCAAGACGCACATCAGCCGCGCGATGACCAAGCTGGGCGCCCGGGACCGCGCCCAACTGGTCGTGTTCGCCTACGAGTCGGGGCTGGTGACGGCACGCGGCACCTGAAATTCCGTTGCCGGCACAGGACACGGATCAGCACTCTGGGGCTATGACCGAGACGCCACCGCGGATGCACGAGGAGATCCTCGCCTACTACGCCCGGGGCAAGGAGGACGCCCGGCTCAGGGAGGGTGGAGCGCCCGCCGGACGGCTGGAGTTCTGGCGCACCCAGGACGTCCTGCGCAGGCTGCTGCCCGACGCACCCGCGCGGGTACTGGACGTCGGCGGCGGCAGCGGGGTGCACGCGGAATGGCTGGCGGACGACGGATACGCGGTCGAACTCGTCGACCCCGTACCGCTCCACGTGGAACAGGCCTCGCGGCTGCCGGGGGTGAGCGCCCGTCTCGGGGACGCGCGCGAACTGGCCGCCGCCGACGCCTCGTACGACGTGGTGCTCCTGCTCGGCCCGCTGTACCACCTTCCGGAACGGGCCGACCGGATCAGGGCGTTGGCCGAGGCGCGACGAGTCCTCAGGCCGGGCGGGCTCCTGGTCGCCGCCACCATCAACCGGTACGCGCAACTGCACGACCTGCTGCGCGAGGAGCGCTACTTCACCCCCGAGCACCGTGAACGCACCGATGCCGTCCTCGTGGACGGCCGGCACCCCTACCACGACGAGGGCTTCTTCACCGTGGCCCACTTCGCCGCGCCGGACGAGGTGACAGCGGAGTTCACCGACGCGCGACTGGCCGTGGCGGGCCGGTACGGCATCGAGGGCGTCGCCTGGTTGATGGGCGGCGTAGAGGACTGGCTGGACGACCCGGACCGGCGCGAGACCGTGCTGGCCGCGTGCCGGCACATCGAGTCGGAGCCCACGCTGCTGGGCGTGAGCGGGCATCTGCTCACGGTGGGCAGACGGCCGTCGGTGTGAAAGGGCGGCCTCCGCCCGGCGGGCGACTACGCGGCCGTACCGCCCGTGTAGTCGCCGTTGAACGTGGTCTCGACGGTGGTGGCCACGGACTGGGCCACCCCGGTGCCGGTGAGGAGGATGCCCAACTCACGGTTGCTGGAGAGCGAGTTGCTGCTGAGGTTCATGGAGCCCGCCTCCACCTCCTGGGTGGTGAGGCCGTAGTCGGCGACCATGGCCTTGGCGTGGATGTAGAAGCCGTTCGGGTCGGAGTACCCGACGACGCTCCCGCCCGCCGCCTCGATCTCGGAGACCTCGCTCGCGTAGTCGCCCGGGGTCTCCAGCACCACGCGCACCTTCACGCCGGCCTTCGCGCGCGCCGCGATGGCGTCCACCACCGTGCTGTCGCTGAACTCCAGTTCCTCGACGTCCAGCGTCTTGGTGGCGGCGTCGACCACGGACAGCAGACGGTTGCGCGAGTCGGTGGGCGACCAGAGGAGGTGGTCACCGTCGGTGGGGGTGACCGCGGTGCCGGCGTAGTCCGCGGCGAAGACCTTCTCGATCGCGGCGACATCGCGGGTGTCGTCGGTGAACACGCCGTAGTCGCGGCCGGTCGCGTAGTACTGGGAGGTGAGATTGCCGGTCAGGACCAGCGACTTGGCCCCGTTCACGGTGATCGTCTTCTGGTGCGTGTAGACGAAGCTCGACGGTGACCAGACCACGCCGACGCCCGCGTTCGTCAGCGCCGTGTACGCGGAGCTGTTGGCGCTCTGGTGCGCGCGGTCCAGGACGACCCGGACGGTGACGCCCTTGTTCTTGAGGGCTATCAGATCGTTGACGGCGGTGGTGTCCTCCAGTTCGTACATGGTCATGTCGAGGGACGTGGTCGCCGAGTTGATGAAGTCGTAGATCGTCGGCTGACCGCCGCCCTGGGAGAAGGCGAAGGCCGTGTAGCTCGCGGCGCTGGCGGGGACGGACGTGGCGAGTACGGCGGCACCGGCGGCGAGAGCGACACCGGTACAGGTGAGGACCTTCCACAACATGCGTGACTCCTGGTCGAGTTGGCGCCCGCGTGGGGGGCGCGGGCATCCGCATGGCACCACGCGCGTAGAAGGCGGAGGAAGAGAAGGCCGGTGAACTCGGGGTTACCGACGGTCCGCACAGTCGGGCAAAGGGGACTTCCTGCAGGTGGAACGCGGTTCATGGAGTTCTCGTGTGATCGCAAAATCTTCGTGCGGTCCAGTGGCCGGCCGATCGGTGCGCAATGAAAGGATCCGTGGACGCGCCCGCTTCGGACCGGCCGAGGCGCGCCCCACCAGCGAGGTGAGAGATGTCGTTCACCACCCGACCGACCCTCCAGGGCACCTTCGGCATGGTGTCCTCCACCCACTGGCTGGCCTCGCAGTCGGCGATGGCGGTACTGGAGGACGGTGGCAACGCGTACGACGCCGCGGTGGCCGGGGCCTTCGTGCTGCACGTCGTCGAGCCGCACCTGAACGGCCCGGCGGGAGAGGTGCCGATCCTGCTCGCGCCCGCCGGAGGACAGGTCCGGGTGCTGTGCGGGCAGGGTGTCGCACCGGCCGGGGCCACGGTGGCCCACTACAAAAAGCTGGGCCTGGACCTCGTCCCCGGCACCGGACCCCTCGCCGCCGCCGTCCCCGGCGCCTTCGACGCCTGGATGCTGCTGCTCCGCGACCACGGCACCAAGTCCCTCGCCGACGTCCTCAAGTTCGCCATCGGGTACGCCGAGGACGGGCACGCGCCCGTGGAGAACGTCGGCGCGACCGTCGAGAGCGTACGGGAGCTGTTCGAGACGGAGTGGACCTCGTCGGCGGAGGTGTACCTGCCGGGAGGGAAGGCGCCTCGGCCCGGTTCGCTGTTCCGCAACCCCGCCCTCGCCGCCACCTGGAAGCGGCTGATCGCCGAGGTGTCCAGGGCGGGTGACCGGGTCGCGCAGATCGAGGCGGCGCGCGCGGTGTGGCGTACCGGATTCATCGCCGAGGCGCTCGTACGGCAGGCGCAGCGACCCACCATGGACACCAGTGGCACCCGGCACACCGGCACGCTCACGGCCGCCGACCTCGCCGGGTGGTCCGCGACCTACGAGGCGCCGGCGACGTACGACTGGAACGGCTGGACCGTGTGCAAGGCCGGCCCCTGGAGCCAGGGCCCGGTCCTTCTCCAGCAACTCGCGCTGCTGCCGCCCGAGCTGCCGCGGTACGGGTCCGCCGAGTACGTCCATCTGCTGATCGAGGGCTGCAAGCTGGCGATGGCCGACCGGGAGGCCTGGTACGGGGACGCGGCCGAGGTGCCTCTCGGCCAGCTGCTGTCGCCGGAGTACAGCGCGGTGCGGCGTGAACTCGTGGGCGACAAGGCCTCGTACGACCTGCGACCGGGCAGTCCCGGCGGGCGCGAACCGCAGCTCAGCGCACACGCGCGCGTGGTGGTCACCGACGAGCCCGGGTTCAGCCCGATGGGGGTCGGGGAGCCGACGGTCGCGAAGAACCCCACCTCCCCGGTACCGGGGGAGCCCGAGACCGGTCCTGACGGGACCACCCGCGGCGACACCTGCCATCTCGACGTCGTCGACCGCTGGGGCAACATGGTCGCCGCCACGCCCAGCGGCGGGTGGCTCCAGTCCAACCCGGTCGTGCCCGAACTGGGCTTCCCGCTCGGCACCCGGCTCCAGATGACCTGGCTGGAGGACGGGCTGCCGAACTCCCTCACGCCCGGCCGTCGCCCCCGCACCACCCTGACGCCCTCGATCGCCCTGCGCGCCGGGGTCCCCGTCCTGGCCTTCGGGACGCCTGGCGGGGACCAGCAGGACCAGTGGCAGCTCCACTTCTTCCTGGCCGTCGCCCTGCGCCCCCCGGTCCGCGGCGGCCTCGACCTCCAGGGCGCGATCGACGCCCCGAACTGGCACAACGACAGCTTCCCCGGGTCGTTCTACCCGCGGGGGATGCGGCCGGGGAGCGTCACGGTGGAGGCGCGGACGGATCCCGGCGTGGTCGAGGAGCTACGGCGGCGGGGGCACGACGTGACGGTGGGGGAGTCGTGGTCGGAGGGACGGTTGTGCGCGGTGGCGCGGGATCCGGAGACGGGGGTGCTGTCGGCCGGGGCGAATCCTCGGGGGATGCAGGGGTATGCGGTGGGGAGGTGACGGGGGGTGACGGGACAGGACGTTGGTGTACATCGCGTTATTTGTCGCGATTGGGCGCCAGTTGCCTCTGATCCCGGTGTTCACGGCGATTCCACCCACCCTCCACCAGGCGGGTGTGGATTGTCAGACCCGCGTGCTCTCATGGAGTCATGATCGAAGAGACGGAAACCATCGACGAGTTTCTCGACCGATACGCGGGCGACGTGGAAGAGGCGGTGCGCAAGGCTGCCGCGGCCGAGATCATGCCGCGCTTCCGGCGGCTCGCCGCGCACGAGGTCGACCAGAAGGCCGGCCCGCACGACCTGGTCACGGACGCCGACCGGCTGGCCGAGCGGTACCTCACCGAAGTGCTCGGCGCCCTGCTGCCCGGCTCCGTCGTGGTCGGCGAGGAGGCGGTCCACGCGAATCCGGCGTCGTACGAGGCGCTGCAGGGCGACACCCCGGTCTGGATAGTCGACCCCGTCGACGGCACCCGGCAGTTCGTGCACGGCGATCCCGGCTTCTGCACACTGGTCGCGCTCGCGAGGAGTGGCGTCCTGCTCGCCTCCTGGACCTACGCACCGGTCCGGGACCAACTGGCCACCGCGATACGGGGCCGGGGTGCGTTCCTCGACGGTGAGCGGCTGCACGCGGGCGCTCCCGTACCGGGACGTGACCTCCAAGTGGCCACGTCGCACCCGGACTACACGACGGACGAACAGAAGCGCGGCCTGCTGGGCCTGTGGACGGACGGCGTCGCGCCGCGCCCGTGCGGATCGGCCGGCCTGGAGTATCTCGCCGTCGCCCGGGGCGAGTTGGACGCCGTGGCGTTCTCCTGGGAGGCCGCCTGGGACCATGCGGCGGGACTGCTGCTGGTCGAGGAGGCGGGCGGCGCCCATCTGACCCTCACGGGCTCACCGTTCAGCATCAAGGGCGGAAACACCCTCCCCTTCACCGCGGCCCGCGACACGGCGACGGCCGGGAGGGTGCGGGGGCTGCTGGCGGGCGCGGGCTGACGCGACGGCCGGTCTGGGTGTGGCCGAGGGCGGGGAGGGACGAGGGGACTCGGGCCGGGGCTGCGGCAGCGTGGGAGCTTGGCGGGGGCGGACGGTATCGGGATCGCTGTGGGGGCGCGGTCGAGGTATGACCGGGGCCGGGCGGAATCGGGGTCGGGGCTGGGGCCGGTCGGGGTCGGAGCTGGGGCACGGTCGAGCCGCGGCAGGGTCGGATGAACCGGCTTCCGAGCCGGGGCATGGAAGGGGGCGTGGCCCGGGCCGGTCGAGCCGGGGAACGGCCGGGGCCGGTCGGGGTCGGTCGGAGCCGGGCAGGGGCGAGGCAGGGTGGCCCACGCCCCTGGACCCCGCCTCCTCTGGGACCCGGCTACCACGAACCTCGCCCCTCCCTTAACCCCGGCTCCCGCAGATCCCGCCTCCGATAGACCTTGGCTCGCCCCTGGACCTCGCCTCGCACGGACCCGGCTTTCGCAAACCCCGCCTCCGACGGACCCCGCCTCCGACGGACCCGACTCCCGCGTACCCCGGCTCCCGCCTACCACGGACCCGGCTCCCGCCGACCCCGCCCCGACGGACCCCAGCTCCCCCCTCCCACGAACCCCGCCCTCGACGGACCCCGCCCCCCACATACCCCCGCACCCCAAGACTGTCGGTCCCCCGGCATATCCTGATCCTCTGGCCATCGGCTGACGAAGGGGTCCGAAGGTGCCGTCGATGCTCGATGCGGTCGTGGTGGGTGCGGGGCCGAACGGACTGACGGCTGCCGTGGAGCTGGCTCGTCGCGGCTTCTCCGTGGCCGTCTTCGAGGCGCGCGGCACCGTGGGCGGGGGAGCCCGCACCGAGGAGCTGACCCTCCCCGGCTTCCTGCACGACCCGTGCTCCGCGGCCCACCCCCTCGGCATCAACTCCCCGGCGTTCCGCGCCCTGCCCCTGGAGCGCTACGGCCTGGAGTGGTTGCACGCCGAACTGCCCATGGCGCACCCCTTCACCGACGGCACCGCCGCCGTGCTGTCGCGGTCGGTCGCCGAGACGGCCGCCTCGTTCGGGCCGCGTGACGCGGGGACGTACCGGAGGCTCGTCGAACCGTTCCTGCCCAAGTGGGACACCCTGGCCCGCGACTTCATGTCCCTGCCGGCGACCGCGCTGCCCCGCGACCCGGTCACCCTGGCCCGCTTCGGTCTCGTCGGCCTGCCCCCGTCGACCTGGCTGATGCGCCGCTTCCGCGACGAGCGCGCGAAGACCCTGTTCGCGGGACTCGTGGCGCACGTCATGGCCCCGCTCGGCGGTTTCGCCACCGGCGCCATCGGCCTGGTCTTCGCCCTCGCGGCACATGCGCGCGGCTGGCCCGTGGCGCGCGGCGGCTCCCAGTCCATCTCCGACGCGCTCGCCGCCTACCTCAAGGACCTCGGCGGCACCGTCCACACCGACTACGAGGTGAAGCGGCTCGACGACCTGCCGCCCGCCCGCGCGTACGTCTTCGACACCTCGCCCACCGCCCTGGCCCGTATCGCCGGCTTCGGCAACTACTACGAGGGCTACCGCTACGGCCCGGGGGTCTTCAAGGTCGACTACGCCCTCGACGGCCCGGTGCCGTGGACCGCGAGGGAGGCGCGCGACGCGGGCACCGTGCAGATCGGCGCCGACACCGCGGAGATCGGCACCGCCCTGCGCGCCGCGTCCCGGGAGGGCCGCGCACCCGACAGGCCGTTCATGATCACTGTGCAGCCGAGTGTCGTCGACCCGGGCCGGGCCCCCGCCGGAAAGCACGTCTTCTGGGCCTACGGCCATGTCCCCAGCGGCTGGACGGGCGACCTCACCGACGCCATCGAGCGCCAACTGGAGCGTTTCGCCCCGGGCTTCCGCGACCGCGTCCTGGCCCGTGCCACCGCGGGCCCACCCGAACTGGCCGCCCGCAACGCCAACTACGTCGGCGGCGACATCGCCTCCGGCGCGGTCAGCGGACTCCAGATCATGCTGCGCCCCAAGCTCTCCCTGTCCCCGTACGGCACCCCGCACCCGGCCGTCTTCATCTGCTCGTCGGCGACCCCGCCGGGACCGGGCGTGCACGGCATGTCGGGGCACAACGCCGCCAAGGCCGTATGGCGGCGGCTGCGACAGCAGACCTGAGGGGATCGGAACCAGGCTGCCCCCGGCGGCGCGGGCTGGAAGAGTGGTGGGCATGACCACCATCCGGCTCGTCCAGGGCGACATCACCCGGGAGAGCGCCGACGCGATCGTCAACGCCGCGAACTCCTCCCTCCTCGGCGGAGGCGGGGTCGACGGCGCCATCCACCGCCGCGGTGGTCCCGCGATCCTGGCGGACTGCCGAAAGCTGCGCGCCTCTCACTACGGCAAGGGGCTGCCCACCGGAAAGGCGGTCGCCACCACCGCGGGCGCTCTGGACGCGCGCTGGGTGATCCACACCGTCGGCCCCCGCTACAGCCACGAGGAGGACCGCTCGGACCTGCTGGCCTCCTGCTACCGCGAGTCACTGCGCGTCGCCGACGAACTGGGCGCCCGGACGGTCGCCTTCCCGGCCGTCTCCGCCGGGATCTACGGCTGGCCGGTCGACGACGCCGCCCGTATCGCGGTGGAGACCGTACGGGAGACGGAGACCGCGGTCGAGGAGGCCCGGTTCGTGCTGTTCGACGAGCAGGCGTACCAGGCGTTCGCGCGGCAGGTCGGCTGACCTCGCAGGGCCCGTAGCCCGACGTCGTACGTCCTCTACCCTGACGGCCGAACGTCCCGGGCGCTGCAAAGGACGAGCACGCGGGGACAAGTGCCTGTTCAGAGCGGTCTTGAGGCAGTGGCCGGCCGGTCACCGGTCCGGGGACCGGTTGCGGGACCGGTTGCGGGACACCCAGGCGGTTCTCACGGTGGGCCCTAAGAAGCTCTTCGAAAGGACCCAGCATCGCCCCCTCGTCTCCCGCGGCCTCCTCCTGCCGTCCCTGGTCTGTGCCGCGCTGATCCTCGGCCCGGTCGGCACCGCGGCCGCGTCGGACCACAGTGTGGCCCAGGCGATCTCCGGACACGGCACCGCTGACGCGGGCACCGTGACGGACCGCCTCGACGCACTGGACCGGACCGAGCACGCAAGGTCCTCCGGCCCCTCGTGGACGCCGTCACCGACATCCCGGCCCTGGACGGCAGCCGGCTCGACGCGAGCGAGGCGGCTGCCCACGCGAAGGCCGTCGAGGCGGCGAACACCGAGGTCCGGGAAAAGCTGCGGCAGCTGAGCGGCAGCGTCACCGCCACGGACCGGTCCGCCGCGGCCGACCCGGTCTCCGACCTCCTGGACTCCCTCCAGTCCACGATCGACGACCTGCTCAAGTCGCTGACCTCGCTGGATCTGAACGGTGTGGTGGGCGCGGTCACCGGCCTCCTCGGCACCGTGGTCGGGACCGTCACCGGACTCCTCGGCGGCGGACTGCCCGCCGTGCCGGCAAGCTGACACGACGGCACCTCGGCACCCCCGCGTGAACGCACGCGGGGGTGCCGCATGTCTTCATGTCCCCAGGACCACACAAAGAACGACAGAGTCATTGCCTCGCACGTCTTCGGGATCTAGGTTGAGTCGCATCCTGTGTCCCGAAGTCACCAATAGCGCACAGGAATTGACGCTCCCTCAGTACGTACACCGCACTGTCGTCCCGAGGAAGGTTCCACCGATGCCCCACCCGCACCAGCCTGCCCCCATGAGCCGCAGGCGTCTGCTGGAGTCCGGGGCCGCCGTCCTCGGCGCTCTCGCCCTCTCCTCAGGTCCCCTGGCCGGCCGTGGTCACGGGGCGGAGGGCACCCCGGCCCCGGAGTGGAACGGCGCCATCGACCTCTTCCAGGTGGGCACCCAGCCCCCGCACACCACCCTCATGCCGTACGCCGACGTCGGCCAGGCGCTCGCCGCCGACCGCACCCGCTCGCCGTACCGCGTGAGCCTCGACGGCAAGTGGAAGTTCGCCTACGCCGACCTCCCCGCCGACCGGGACACGGACTTCTACCGCACCGACGTGGACGACACGGACTGGGACACGATTCCTGTCCCCTCGGTCTGGCAGGTGCATGGCTACGACTTCCCGATCTACGTCAACATCACCTACCCGTGGTGGGGCCCCAACGGCCTCGGCGAGGAGACCCAGCCGCCCGCCGCCCCGACCCGCTACAACCCCGTCGGCCAGTACCGGCGCACCTTCACCGTCCCGAAGGACTGGTCGGGGCGGCGGACCTTCCTGCACTTCGAGGGCGTCAAGTCCGCCCACTACGTGTGGATCAACGGTGAACTCGTCGGCTACCACGAGGACTCCTACACGCCCGCCGAGTACGACATCACCCCGCACCTCAAGCCGGGCACCAACCAGATCGCGGTCGAGGTCTACCGCTTTTCCGACGGCGACTGGCTGGAGGATCAGGACATGATCCGGCTGAGCGGCATCTTCCGCTCGGTCTACCTGTACTCCACCCCGGCCGTCCACCTGCGCGACTTCAAGCTGGACACCCCGCTCGGCGACGACCACACGTCCGCCGAGCTCTCGGTCACCGCGAGCGTGCGCGACTACGGCGGCGGCAACCAGGGCCGCTACACGGTCGAGACCCAGCTCTACGACTCCGGCGGCCACGCGGTCTGGCCCCGCCCGCTCCAGCAGGCCGTCGCCCTCGCATCCGGCGACGAGACGACCGTACAGGCCGCGAAGGCCGTGCCCACGCCGAAGTTGTGGTCGGCCGAGCATCCGTACCTCTACACCGCCGTCCTGCGGCTTCGCGACCCCGCCGGCAAGGTGATCGAGACACTCTCGCACCGCGTCGGCCTGCGTGAATTCGCCCTGAAGGACGGGCTGATGCGCATCAACGGCAAGCCGGTCTCCTTCCGCGGCACCAACCGCCACGAGATGCACCCCGACCGCGGCACCGCGCTCACCCGCGCGGACCTCGTGAAGGACATCACGATCATCAAGCGGATGAACATCAACTCGGTCCGCACCTCGCACTACCCCAACAACCCGCTGTGGCTCGAACTCGCCGACGAGTACGGCCTGTACCTCGTCGACGAGACCAACCTGGAGACCCACGGCATCCGCGGCGAGTACCCCGGCAACCACCCCGACTGGAGCGCGGCCTGCGTGGCCCGCGCCCAGAACATGGTCCACCGCGACAAGAACCACGCCTCGGTGGTGATCTGGTCGCTGGGCAACGAGGCGGGCGGCGGCAGCACCTTCGTGAACATGCGCGACTGGATCAAGTCGTACGACACCACCCGCGTCGTCCAGTACGAGGGCGACGACCGGCCCACCATCAGCGACATCCGCTCGGCGATGTACGAGAGCCCCGCACGCGTGGAGCAGCGCGCCAAGGACACCGCCGACACCCGGCCGTACGTGATGATCGAGTACTGCCACGCGATGGGGAACTCCAACGGCAACTTCAGGAAGTACTGGGACATCGTCCGCCGCTACCCCGTCCTCCAGGGCGGCTGGATCTGGGACTTCGTCGACCAGTCCCTCAGTGAGCCCGTCCCGGTGCGCCAGTTGCTGACCGAGAGCGGCCCCGGCGCCCTGAAGGGCGAAGTCCTGCCCGCCAGAGCCAGGTTCGACCGGGAGAGGGGCGTCTCCGGTGGCACCGTCTTCGCCCGCGACGCACGCCTGGACCTCACCGGCTCGCTGACCCTGGAGGCATGGATCACCCCGAAGGTGACGGGGTATCACCAGCCGATCATCGCCAAGGGTGACACCCACTACGCCCTCAAACAGTCCGGAAGGACACTGGAGTTCTTCGTCTACGGCGGCGGTCAGTGGATCACGGCCAGTTGGGCGCTCCCGGACGACTGGACAGGTAAGGAACACCACGTCGCCGGTGTGTTCGACGCGGCCGCGGGCACGCTGACCCTTCATGTGGACGGCCAGGTGAGGGCGACCAAGAGCACGACGCAGCGGCCGAGCGGCAACACCGCGCCGCTCGCGCTGGCCGTCGATGTCGACAACCCCACAAGGGAGTTCAGCGGCACGATCAGGAAGGCGCGCGTGTACGCCCGCCCCCTGAGCGCCGCCGAACTGGCCTCCGGCAGCCGGGGCCCCGGTGACGAGGGCGTGCGGTTCTGGTTCGACGCGGCGACCGTGGGGCTCACCGAGAAGCGGTCCGCCCAGAAGACCTTCTTCGCGTTCGGCGGAGACTGGGGCGACAACCCGAACGACGGCGCCTTCGTCGCGGACGGCATCGTCACCGCCGACCGCGGCCACACCGGCAAGGCCGCCGAGGTCAAGCAGATATACCAGGCGGTCAACGCGTCCTGGGCCCCGGACGGCTCGGTGACCCTGACCAACGAGTACCTGTTCACCAACCTGCGTGAACTCGACGGCAGTTGGACACTGCTCGCCGACGGGAAGGTGGTGCGGCACGGGAAGCTGGCACGGGACCAGCTGAACCTGGCACCGCTGTCGAGCAAGAACATCACCGTGCCGTACAAGCTCCCGAGCGCCCCCGCGCCCGGCACCGAGTACTTCCTCCAACTCTCCTTCACCACCCGGGAGTCCACCCCTTGGGCGAAGGCCGGTTTCGAGGTGGCCAAGCAGCAGCTCGCCGTCGACGCAGACACCCCGGCGGTGACGCTCGTGCCGCTCGCGAAGATCCCGGCGCTGACTTACAAGGACGCCTCCGGCCAGGTCACCGTCAACGGCAAGGGCTTCTCCGTCACCGTCGACAAGGGCAGCGGGACCTTCGCGTCGTACAAGGCCCACGGCACCCGTCTGATCACCTCGGGCCCCGTGCCGAACTTCTGGCGGGCGCCCACCGACAACGACCACGGCAACGGGCAGCACACCCGCAACCAGACCTGGCGCGACGCGGGCGCGCATCGCAAGGTGACCGACGTGAGCGTGCGGGCACTGCGGGACCGGGCGGTCGAGATCAAGGTCAGCGGCACCCTGCCGACGACGACCGAGTCGACGTACACCACCACCTACACGGTCTTCGGCAACGGCGAGATCAAGGTCGACAACACCCTGCACCCGGGGGCGAGTTCACTGCCGTACATCCCGGAGGTCGGCACGATCCTGTTCCTGCCGCGCCGCCTGGACCGGCTGCACTACTACGGGCGGGGCCCCGAGGAGAACCACTGGGACCGCAACGACGGTACGGACGTGGGCCTTTGGTCCGGGACCGTCGCCGAGCAGTGGACCTCCTACATCCGCCCGCAGGAGAACGGCAACAAGACGGATGTGCGCTGGGCGGCCCTGACCGACCGCGACGGGGTGGGACTGCTGGTGGCGGGTGAGCCGCTGCTGGAGGTCAACGCCTCGCACTTCACGCCCGAGGACCTGTCCAACGGGGTGCGCCACGACTACCAGCTCACCCCGCGCGACGCGGTCGTCCTCAGGGTGAACCACCGGCAGATGGGCGTCGGCGGCGACAACAGCTGGGGCGCGCACACCCACGACGAGTACAAGCTGTTCGCCGACCGCGACTACACGTACACGTATCGGCTGCGGCCGCTGACGGGCGTGACCCGGGCGACGGCGGCCTCGCGACGGCCGACAGCCTCCGCCTAGCCGTATCGACCGGTGGCAGTTGCATGGGGGAAGGAAGTCCGCCAGGGCGTCGGTGTTCGGCGTTGTTGGAGTAGGGGCGCACGTACGCCCATTCGTCGAGCAAGGTGCGATTCAGCCGCTCCACCTTGCCGTTCGTCTGCGGAGCATAGGGTCGCGTGCGCTTGTGGATGATGCCGTGGGCGAGCCGGGAGTGGTCGTCTACGGCGGTGTGGACGAAGCTGCAGCCGATCACGGGGCTGCCGCTCTTGCGCGCGTCGGTCGTGGTCTGCCGGTTGGCGAGGGCTTGCTGCCGGGGCATGGCGCGGTGGCCTCCGCCGTCGGGGATATCGCTTCCTGATGTCGACGAGGACTAGTCCGCCGGGGCGTGCTCGTTCGTAGCGGCGGATGATCTGGCCGGTGGGCCGGTCCATCCGTTGCAGCCGGTCCATGTTGTGACGGGTCAGGACGCGGTGGACCGTCGAGGCGGGCATCGCCGGGATCAGGCCGATGCGGGCGGGACCGGGTTTCCGTCAGCGCCGCACCTAGCAGATCCGGGTCGCGATGTCGGCAGCGGTGCGGCGGCGTTGTCCGGGGTCGGCTGGGGAGGTCGTACAGGCGGCGGCGTCTTCGGCTCGCCGGCGGCGGACCCACTTGTGGGCTGTGGAGCGGGCGACTTCCATTTCGTCAGCCACGTAGGCGACGGGCCTGCCGGCCTGGATCCGGTCGACCAGGAGTCGACGGCCATGAACGGTCAGCCGGGCATTGAGGTGAGACACGAGGACCTCTGCTGTGGTGCGGAACTTGATCAGCCATCTGGGCTCAGGCGGGGAGTGCGGCCACGCATGGGGCAGTCGACCTCATGGCGGTGGGTGAGGGCGTCGTGTGGTGGGCGGCGGGGTCAGGCCACGAGGCGGGTGCCGCGGCGCCAGACGGAGCGGATGTTGAGGGTGTCGGAGATGATGTCGGTGGGGTCACCGTCGACCAGGAAGAGGTCGGCGCGCATGCCTTCGGCGATGCGGCCGCGGTCTTCGAGGCCGAAGCGGCGGGCGGTGGTGGCGGTGGCTGCGCGCAGGGCCTGGGCGGGGGTGAGTCCCGCTCGGGTCAGGTACTGCAGTTCGTGGTGGACGCTGGCGCCGTGGGCGAGCCCCCCCAGGAAGGGAAGGGGTAGGGAGGCGTCGGTGCCGGCCAGTAGGTCCACCCCTGCGTCGGCGAGGGCTTTGACGGTGGCCAGGACGTCTTCGATCTTGCCCTGGGGGTAGTGGCCGAAGCTGGAGCGCAGGGCCTTGTCCCAGTCGGCATCGAGGCGGGAGGCGACGCGCGGGTCGTCGGCGAGGTCTTCGCCGGTGATGCCCATCATGGAGGCGTTCAGGACGACACAGGGGACGACGAACACCCCAGCGTCCTTGACCTGGTTGATGATCTCGTCGGTGTGGGGCTGGTCCATGAACAGGTGGGCCAGGCCGTCGATACCCGCCTCGATGGCCATGCGGGTGGCGTCCGCGGTCAGGGTGTGGGCGATGGTGAGCATGCCGTGCTTCTTGGCCTCGGCCACGCCGGCGTCCAAGGTGGCCTGGTCGAGCATGGGCAGGCCGGGGTGCCCTTCGATGCTGCCGTCGTCGACCATGAACTTGATGTAGTCCGAGCCGCGTTCGATCAGCTGTGGGATGAACGCGACGGCTTCTTCAGGGGTGGTGGAGAACGGCATCAGCGGCGGCTCGCCTGCGGGCCTGGTACCGGGAGGAGGGCCGGGGCGGAAGCCTTCGGGGAACAACTCGCTGGGGTGGCCGCCTGGAGGGGTGATACCGAAACCGGAGGACCGCACGTCGGCGAGGGCGTCGTCCTCGCTGATGTGGGACCGCCTGCCTCTGGTGTGGGTGCCCTGCATCTCCAGCTCGGTCGTCACACCGAACCGCAGCGCCAGCGCCAGCGCGTCCCGGTTGGTGTGGACGTGGGCGTCGATCAGGCCCGGCAGCAGCGTCGCGCCGCTGCCGTCGACGATCTCGGCCCCTCCTGGGGTGTCGCCGCCGAGGCGGGCGATCTGCCCGTCCTCGATGAGCACGTTGGTCACCCCCAGCGTCTTCTCACCGTCGAAGACCCGGGCACCGGTAATAACGGTCATGGACATGGCCTACCTCGATCCTGGAGTACGACCCTCAACATATACCTAAAGCTATGTACATGCGTAATGGCATGGTTATGCATTGCGACTTGAACTCCCTAGGATGGCGGCATGAGCAGCTCATCAACGCCCACGGGAAGCGGTAAGGCTCTCCTTGATCAGGTAGGACCCGCTCTGTCGCGGCTCAGGCGGCGCACCTCGGGCGGGCGCGGGGATCTGACCCGCAACCTCGTCCTGAACGTGGTCGCGGACGCGTCAGGCGAGATGACAGTGGGGGGCATCGCCGCCGAGATGGGCGTCACCCAGCCCGTCGCCAGCCGCACCGTCGCGGCCTGTATCGCCGACGGACTGCTGCAGCGAGCCGCATCGCAAGCAGACGGCCGGCGCACCGTCCTTGAACTCACTCAGGCCGGCGAAAACGAGCGCCACCGCTTCGCCTCCGAGCAGCGCGAAACCTTTGAACACATCACCGCTGCATGGGAGCCGGCCGAGCGCATGCAGTTCGCCCGGTTCCTCATCCGCTACAGCCAGGACGCCGGCGCCTGGTCCGCCCGCCAGATCCGCAGCAGTGAGGATGACCCGAGTGCCTGCGCGCGAGACTGAGCATCCCCGCAGTGATGTGGCGCAAGCCCAAGTGCAGGACCCGTGCCTGCCCCCACATCACCCTCGGGTAAGACCCCGAACAGTGGATGACGCTTGGACCTTGATCACTGTCAACAACGCTCGTGGTTAATACACCTGGCTCACTGCGTGGGTGAGGCATCCCTGTGTCCGCGTGGAAACGCCTCACTCGCGTCGGCGAAGCAGCCCCACCGCCACCAGCGGGCCACACGCGAGGAGCACCGCCAGCACCCCGTACCCGTACGTCAGCGTCGCCGCTGCGGCGACCCCGGCGACCAGCAACGGACCGCCGGCGTCACCCAGTTCGCGTCCCAGCTCGGCCGCCCCCATCGTCTGCCCCAGCCGTTCCTGCGGAGTCGACGAGGCGAGGGCCGCGAATCCGAGGGGGGTGATCAGCCCCGTTCCGACGCCGATCAGGGCGGCCCCCAACAGCACACCCGTCAGTCCCGGCAGCATCGCGCAGCCCAGACCGGCCGCCGCCAGCAGCAAGCCGGCACTCAGCCCACCCCGTACCGTGATCCGCCCCGCGTCCAACGCCCGCCCGGCGCGCGGCTGTACGACCGCCGCGCAGGCCGCGAGCACCGACACCGCGGCCCCCGTCGCCACCGTGCCGAGTCCCGCCACCCTGCCCGACACGGGAAGGAAGCCCACGCCCACCGAGAGCGCGGCCGTCGCCCCGGCGAGCGCGGCCGTCGGGACCAGGAACACCGGGTCGGCCAGCCGCCGCGCCAGGTCGAGGACGGTCTGCCGGGCCCGGGGGAGGGGCGGCACGACGGGTACGGCGAGCAGCGCCCACACCGCCACGGCCGCGCCCAGCACCGCCAGCACCGTGAACAGCAGCCGCAGCCCGCCCGCCCACACCAGCACCCCGCCGAGCAGCGGGCCCAGGGTGTAGCCGACGGACTTGTAGAAGCCGTAACTCCCGAAGGCCCGCCCCCGTTTGGCGGCCGGATTCAGCCGGGCCACCAACGCGGACGCGGCAGGGGAGAAGGCGGAGGCGGCCGCGCCCTGCCCGAGCCGCGCGGCCCACAGCCAGCCGGGGCTGTCGGCGAGGGCGTAGAGCGCGGACGCCACGGCGAAGGCCACCAGTCCGCCGAGGAGCACGGGGCGCGCCCCGATCCGGTCGGCGAGCGTGCCGAACAGCGGCTTGAGCACGACTTCGGCACCGTCGTACAGGGCGAGCAGACCGCCCAGCACGAGCAGTGAGGTGACCGCGTCCGCCGAGTCCGCGCCGAGGTTCGCGGCGATGCCGTGCGCGCCGAAGGCCGTGGTGAAACCGGCCGCGTACAGCGGCCACATCACCTGCCGGCGCGGCTCACTCGGTGGCGTCACTGAGCCCCAGCCGCAGGTGTTCCACGTGGTAGACGGCCTGGTCGAGCAGCTCGGCGACATGGTGGTCGTGCAGCGCGTACACCACCGAGCGGCCCCGGCGCTCGCCCACGACCAGGCCCAGGTTGCGCAGCAACCGCAGCTGGTGCGAGCACGCCGACTGCTCCATCCCCACCTCGGCGGCCAACTCCGTGGCCGGCAGCGGTCCTTCGCGCAGCCTGGCGAGGATCAGCAGGCGGGAGGGGGTGGAGAGGGCCTGGAGGGTGGTGGCCACCTTGGCCACGTTCGCCGCGTCCAGACGTACGCGCTCGGCGGTTTCCTGCGCGGTGGTGACGGCTCCATGACCCATGGGCGGTATCTTACCCATCGCACATGAACAGATGAATGAGTCTTCATGTGTTCCTGTATGGTGCTGGGGTGTCCACGACTCTCACCCCCGTTCGCTCCCCTGCGCCCGCGCATCCCGCACCGAGTCACCGCACCCGGGCGCTCGCCCTCCCCGAGGCCCGCTGGGCGCTGGCCTCGACCGCCGCGTTCCTGCTCGCTCTCGCGCTGGACCTCGCCGGCCTGCCGTGGTGGGCGTACGGCCCGCTGTACGCGCTCGCCTATGCCACCGGAGGCTGGGAACCGGCCCTCGTAGGGCTCAGGGCGCTGCGCGAGAGGACCCTGGACGTCGACCTGCTGATGATCGTCGCGGCGCTCGGTGCGGCCGCGATCGGCCAGGTCCTGGACGGCGCCCTGCTGATCGTCATCTTCGCCACGTCCGGCGCCCTGGAGGCGCTGGCCACCGCCCGCACCGCCGACTCGGTACGCGGCCTGCTCGACCTCGCGCCCGCGCTGGCGACCCGGGTGACGGAGAACGGCGAGGAGACGGTCCCGACGAGTGAACTCGCCGTGGGAGACGTCCTGTTGATCCGGCCGGGCGAGCGGATCGGCGCCGACGGCCGGGTCCTCGACGGCGCGAGCGAGGCCGACCAGGCCACCATCACCGGCGAACCCCTCCCGGTCGCCAAGGGTCCCGGCGACGAGGTCTTCGCCGGCACCCTCAACGGCACCGGCGCGCTGCGCGTGCGTGTCGAGCGCGACCCCGCCGACTCCGTGATCGCACGCATCGTGACCCTGGTCGAGGAGGCGTCCCGGACCAAGGCGCCGACGCAGCTGTTCATCGAGAAGATCGAACAGCGGTACGCGGTGGGCATCGTGATCGCCACACTCGCCGTGTTCGGTGTGCCGATGCTGTTCGGCGCCGACCTCACGGAAGCGCTGCTGCCTGCGATGACCTTCATGATCGTCGCCTCGCCGTGCGCGGTCGTCCTCGCGACCATGCCGCCCCTGCTGTCCGCCATCGCCAACGCCGGACGACACGGCGTCCTGGTCAAGTCGGCGGTCGCGATGGAGCGGCTGGGCGAGGTGGACGCCGTGGCCCTCGACAAGACGGGGACGCTGACGGAGGGCGCCCCGGAGATCTCGGCCGTACGGCCGCTGCCGGGCTCCGGGCTGACCCCGGACGCCCTTCTCGCGCTGGCCGCGGCGGCCGAGCACCCCAGCGAGCATCCGCTGGGGCGCGCTGTGGTGAGGGCGGCGAAGGAGAGGGGGCTGCGGATCGCGGAGGCGCGGGACTTCGTCGCCGTGCCCGGGCGCGGGGTGACGGCAGTGGTCGAGGGGCGGGTCATCGAGGTCGGGCGGGCGGACCTCGACTTCCCGGACGCCGGCGCGGGCCGCTCCGAGGCCGCCACCGTCGTCCTCGTGACCGGCGACGGTGCTCCCCTCGGCACCCTCGCCCTCACCGACCGCCTCCGCCCGCACGCCCCCGCCGCCACCGCCGCGCTCACCGCCCTGACCGGCACCGCCCCCGTCCTGCTCACCGGCGACAACGCGCGGGCCGCCGCGAGGGTCGCCGAGGCCACCGGCCTGGTGGACGTCCGCGCCGACCTGCTGCCGGAGGGCAAGGTAGACGCCGTACGGGAGCTCCAGGACGCCGGACGCAAGGTGCTGTTCGTCGGGGACGGCGTCAACGACGCACCCGCGCTCGCCGCCGCCCACTCCGGCATCGCCATGGGCCGTGCGGGCGCCGACCTCGCGCTGGAGACGGCGGACGCGGTCGTCGTACGGGACGAGCTCGCGACCGTTCCCGCGGTCGTACGGCTGTCCCGGGCCGCCCGCCGGCTGGTCCTGCAGAACCTGGTGATCGCGGGTACCTTCATCACCGGGCTCGTCCTGTGGGACCTCCTCGGTCACCTCCCGCTGCCGCTCGGCGTCGCCGGGCACGAGGGCTCGACGGTCCTCGTCGGCCTCAACGGGCTGCGGCTGCTGCGCGCGTCCGCGTGGCGGCCGGGCCAGGTCCCGCTCCAGGGCACGCGAGGTTGATGTCGGATTCTCGCCAGCCCGGGTGCCGCAGGTGGCCGATGCTGGACGCATGCAGACGGGGATGTACACCGAGACCGAGCGCTGTGTGCGCGCCGTGCGGTCCAAGGACGCGCGGTTCGACGGATGGTTCTTCACTGCCGTCCTGACGACCCGCATCTACTGCCGGCCGAGCTGTCCGGTCGTTCCGCCCAAGCCCGAGAACATGACCTTCTACCCGAGCGCGGCGGCCTGCCAGCAGGCGGGCTTCCGCGCCTGCAAGCGGTGCCGGCCCGACACCAGCCCGGGCTCACCGGAGTGGAACCAGCGCGCCGATCTCGTGGCCCGCACGATGCGGCTGATCGCCGACGGCGTGGTCGACCGCGAGGGTGTACCCGGCCTCGCCGCCCGCCTCGGCTACAGCACCCGGCAGATCGAACGCCAGCTGCTCGCCGAACTCGGCGCGGGCCCGCTCGCCCTCGCCCGAGCCCAGCGCGCCCAGACGGCGAGGATCCTCATCGAGACGACCGCGCTCCCGATGGCGGACATCGCCTTCGCGGCCGGCTTCTCCGCCATCCGCACCTTCAACGACACCGTGCGCGAGGTCTTCGCGCTCTCACCGAGCGACCTGCGCACCCGCGCCGCGAAGAGGTCCGCGCCGGACGCCCCGGGCTTCCTCTCCCTGCGCCTGCCGTTCCGCGCCCCCCTCAACCCCGACAACCTCTTCGGCCACCTCGCGGCCACCGCCGTGCCGGGGGTGGAGGAGTGGCGGGACGGCGCGTACCGGCGCACGCTGCGGCTGCCGTACGGACACGGCATCGTGGCCCTCACACCACAACCCGACCACATCGCCTGCCGGTTGACGCTCAGCGACCTGCGCGACCTGACCGTCGCCATCAGCCGCTGCCGCCGCATGCTCGACCTGGACGCCGACCCGGTCGCGATCGACGACCAGTTGCGCACGGACCCGCTCCTGGCGCCCCTGGTCGACAAGGCGCCCGGCCGACGTGTCCCGCGCACGGTCGACGAGGCGGAGTTCGCCGTACGGGCCGTGCTGGGCCAGCAGGTCTCCACCGCGGCGGCCCGGACCCACGCCGCTCGCCTGGTCACCGCCCACGGCGAACCCGTCGACGACCCCGAGGGCGGCCTGACGCACCTCTTCCCGTCCCCCGAGGCCCTGGCCGCGGTGGACCCCGCCTCGCTCGCGATGCCCCGCACCCGCCGTACGACCTTCACCACCCTGGTGCACCAACTGGCCGAAGGTTCCCTTCGGTTGGGCGTGGAGAGTGACTGGTCGGAGACCCGGGCCCGCCTCCTCGACCTCCCCGGCTTCGGCCCCTGGACGGTCGACGTGATCGCCATGCGCGCCCTCGGCGATCCGGACGCCTTCCTCCCGACCGACCTCGGAATCCGCCGCGCCGCCCAGGAGTTGGGCCTGCCCTCGACCCCGGCCGCGCTGACGGCCCGTGCGGCCGCCTGGCAGCCCTGGCGGGCCTACGCGGTCCAGTACCTGTGGGCGACCGACAGCCACCCGATCAACTTCCTTCCCGTGTAAGGACGTTCCGTGAAACAGCACACCCTGATCGACAGCCCCTACGGCCCTCTGACCCTCGTCGCCGACGACGGCGTCCTGTGCGGCCTCTACATGACCGACCAGCGCCACCGCCCGCCGGAGGAGACCTTCGGCGAGCCGGACGACGCGTGGTCCAAGGAGGCCGAGGACCAGCTGAAGGCCTACTTCAAGGGCGAGTTGAAGGAGTTCACCCTGGAACTGCGCCTGCACGGAACACCGTTCCAACGCACGGTCTGGGACCAGCTGCGCCGGATCCCGCACGGCGAGACCCGCACCTACGGCGAACTCGCCGACGCCCTCGGCAACCCCAAGGCCTCCCGCGCGGTCGGCCTCGCCAACGGCAAAAACCCCATCGGCATCATCGTCCCCTGCCACCGCGTGGTCGGCGCCGACGGCAGCCTCACGGGCTACGGCGGCGGAGTGGAGCGCAAGCAGCGGCTGCTGGACTTCGAGCGGGGGGCGGCGCTGTTCTAGCGGTCCCTGTCCTAGCGGCCCTGCCTTGCCCGACGGTCATCGCTCACGACCTGCGGGTCAGCGTCCGGTCGGTCAGCGTGGGCGCAATGCCTGGTCGCAGGACGGGTTGAAGGCCCTGGCCGGGCTGCGGCGAGACCGGGTCCTGGAGTCCTGGCACGGACCCGGGGGAGGGCGTCCTGCGGGTACAGGCGCCGGGCGGACGCGCTCCGCGATGAGCAGCCCTTGCTGCTGGTAGTGGCGCACGGCGCGCACTGAGACGTCGGCACTTCGTGCCACCTCTCCGATGCGGATCAACCGCTCGGCTGCGGTCTCTGCGACCGCCATGGTGATTCCTCTCACCCCTGGCCCTGACGACCAGCACTTGCCTCTGACGCCAGCGTCAGGTTTTAGCGTACCGGCCATGGACATCAACAACTCCGTAGCCCTTGTCACCGGAGCCAACCGCGGCCTGGGCCGTGCCTTCGCCCAGCGCCTGCTCGAACGGGGCGCCCGCAAGGTCTACGCGACGGCCCGCCGACCGGAGACCGTGGACCTGCCCGGGGCCGAGGTGCTGCACCTCGACATCGCCGATCCCGCATCCGTGAGGGCTGCCGCCGAGGCCGCCCCGGACGTCTCGCTGCTCATCAACAACGCGGGAATCAGCACGGGAACCGACCTGGTGACCGGGTCACTGGACGCGGTGCGGCACGAGCTGGAGACCAACACGTTCGGCCACCTGGGAATGATCCGGGAGTTCGCGCCGGCGCTCGCCAGGAACGGCGGGGGAGCGATCGTCAACGTCCTCTCCGCCATGTCGTGGTTCGGGGGCAAGGGCGCGGGCGCGTACCACCTGACCAAGGCCGCCGCCTGGGCCATGACCAACGGCGTCCGTCTGGAGCTCGCCGAGCAGGGCACGCTGGTCACAGCGGTACACCTCGGCATGGCCGACACCGACATGGCGGCGGGCTGGCCGGTGGCCAAGATCGCTCCGTCGGACCTGGCCGACGCGGCGCTCGACGGTGTCGAGGCGGGCTCCGCCGAAGTCCTCGCCGACCAGTGGAGTCGGGACGTCAAGTCCCGTCTGCCGCTGACGCCGGAAGAATTCAACGCCGCGATGGATCGCGCACTGGCGGCGCTGATGGCGGCCTGAGGGCCCCTCGGACCGCACGGACTCCGGTCGGCTGCTTCTCCATCGGTGGGCGGGTACCGATGGCTGGTCGACGTTCTCGACGATCAGTGCGGTGCCGTCCACGCCGGGCGCGTCAGCACGCGTCGCCGGCGACAGGACGGTCAGGTGTGGCTCATGCCGCACAACCCGCCCTTCGAGCCGATCCCTGGCGACAATGCCGCCCCCTCGGAAGAGAAAACCCTTGGAGAAGAGCAGGTCGTGCATGCCACGCTGTCTCCTACCGAAGGGGCGTAGCTCAGCTGGCCAGAGCGCCGGTCTCCAAAACCGGATGCCGCAGGTTCGAGTCCTGCCGCCCCTGCCAAGGTGAAGACCCCGGTGAGGGGGCCGTCGACGGGCCCGGCGCGCGGTGCCGACAACCAAGCGCGGTCCATGACCTGCTCTCCGCCCGCCCCGCCGTACTCAAACGTTCAGCAAGGAATCTCTGCGGTCGGCAAACAGCTCTACCCGCATAGACGCTCCCGGTGTTGTCATGCTCGCGACCGCCCGGAATTCCTGCCGGGCACCGCTCCGGGAGAGCCCCCATGCCCCGAATATCCCGCTCGCTGGTCACCGCACTTTCCTCCTTCGCCCTCGCCACCGCCGGCCTCACCGTCGCAGCCGGCACCGCCCACGCGCAGAGCTGCAGCCAGGACTACCTCCCCCTCCCCGACTCCAGCTGCCAGCCCGGCGACTTCAACCCGGACGTCACCCAGTCCACCATCGGCTCCACGATCTGCGTCTCCGGATGGACCGCGACCGTCCGGCCGTCGAGCTCCTACACCACCGCGCTGAAAAAGAAGCAGATCGTCGAGTACGGCTACACGGACACCAGCACCTCGGACTACGAGGAGGACCACTTCGTCCCCCTCGAACTCGGCGGTGCTCCCAAGAGTGCGCTCAACCTCTGGCCCGAGCCGGAGTACGGCACCACGACCGCCGCCAACAAGGACACCGTCGAGAACAAGCTCAAGAAGGCCGTCTGCGCCGGCACCGTCACCCTCGCCGACGCCCAGGACGCGATCGTCACGGACTGGACGACCGCACTGACGAACCTCGGCCTGAACTGATCCCTGGTCCCGTCCGCTCGGCGTGGGCGCCGGTCTGCTCCTCCGGGGTGAGACCGGCCCCTCGCCGAGACGAGACCTCAGTCGTTCCCGGCGCCCAGCCTGCGCAGCAGCTCGGGCAGTGCCGTGCCGATCGGCTCCCGGATCACCTCGTCGGCACGGTCGTCGTACGGGGTCGGCTCGGCGTTGACGATGACGAGCCGGGCGCCGTGGTCGGCGGCGACGCCCGCGAGGTCCGCCGCCGGCTGGACCTGGAGGGTGGTGCCGACGGCGATGAAGACCTGGCACGCCTTGGTGATGGCGACGGCCTCGCCGAGCACGACGGGGTCGAGACGCTCGCCGAACATCACGGTCGCCGACTTGAGGATGCCGCCGCAGTCCAGGCACGGCGGGTCCGCCTCGCCGGCCTCGACCCGGGCGAGCGCGTCCTCCATCGGGCCGCGGGCGTGGCACTTCGTGCAGACCACCTGCCGTGCGGTGCCGTGCAGTTCGAGGACCTTGCGGGCGGGCATCCCGGCGAGCTGGTGCAGCCCGTCCACGTTCTGCGTGATCACCCGCACCGGCACCCCGGACCTCTCCAGCTCGGCCACCGCCACGTGCGCCGCGTTGGGCTCGGCCTTCAGCGTGCGGTTCGCCCGCCGCATCTGCCACGAGCGGCGGCGGATCTCCGGATCGCCCATGTAGTACTCGTACGTCACGAGCTTCTCGGCCTCGGGATCCTTGCGCCACAGGCCGTTCGGGCCGCGGTAGTCGGGGATCCCGGAGTCGGTGGAGATACCGGCGCCGCTGAGGAGGGCGACGAGGGGCTTGGTCATGGCGTCGAGGGTAGGGCGGGTGATCCGGATCAGGCGAACAGATATCCGCCCCGCGCGTCAGCCCACCCGGTGGCCGTTCTCCAGCTCCACCGTGCCCGAGCCGTCCGCCAGTGCGTCCAGTGCGGCCAGGACCCGGCGGCCGAGGGCGCCCGGAAGGTACTCGGTGAGCTCCTCGCGCGGCACGAGCCGCCAGGACAGCAGCTCCTCCTCCTGGAGGCGGATCGCCTTGAAGTCGTCCTCGGCGAGCACCCCGCCGTCGTACAGGTACGCGACCAGCGGCGGGCGGGCCGTCCCGTGTACCCAGTCCACGGCCAGCAGCCGCCCGAGCTCACGGTCCAGGCCGATCTCCTCGGCGGTCTCACGGCGCGCGCCCTGGCGCGGTGTCTCGCCCTCGTCGGACTCGACCGTGCCGCCCGGAAGCGCCCACCCCTCACGGTAGTTGGGCTCGACGAGCAGCACCCGGCCGTCCGCGTCCTGGAAGAGGGCGGCGGCTGCGGCGAGGACACGGGGGAGACCAGCGATGTACGTGGCGAAGTCTTGGGTGGTGGTCATCCTTCGAAGGGTAACCAGACGACGGGGTTCCCCGGGACGGCTGAGCAGTCGGTCACGCCCAGGTCCTCCCGTACTCTCCCCCCGGCATCGTGCCCGCCCAGGCTCGTCGCCTCAGGCCTCCGCTCCCGCCAACCGCATCGTCCGCTCGGCCAGTTCGGTGATGTGCACGCCGTCGAACCCGAAGACCGCACTGCGCACCCGGTCCTCCAACGGCTCCTTCCACTGGTCCGGGATCGCGTCCGCCCCGGTGAGCACCCCGGCCACCGAACCCGCGGTCGCGCCGTTGGAGTCGGTGTCCAGGCCGCCCCGGACGGTGAGCGTGATGGAGCGGGTGAAGTCGCCGTCGCCGTAGAGCAGTCCGGCGGTCAGGACGGCCGCGTTCGGGACGGTGTGGATCCAGCCGAGCCCGGCGGTCTCCTCCGCGACCGTCGTCAGTGTGTCCTCCCAGGTCATCCGGGTGTCGTGCAGGGAGGTCACCCGGCGTACCGTGCGGGCGAGGCGGCTGCTCGCGGGGATCACCGCGAGCGCCTGGTCCACGGCCTGCCGCACGGTGTCGACGGTGAACGCCGCCGAGATCAGGGCCGCCGCCCACATCGCCCCGTACACGCCGTTCCCGGTGTGCGAGAGCACCGCGTCCCGGCGGGCCAGGGCGGCGGCGCGGCGGGGGACGCCGGGGCAGGTCCAGCCGTAGATGTCGGCGCGGATGAGGGCACCGATCCACTCCTGGCAGGGATTGTCGTACGTCGCCGTCAGCGGCGGTTTCAGCCCGTTGGCGAGGTTGCGATAGGCGGCCCGCTCCGCGGTGAACGTCTGCAGATACGGCAGCCTCAGCAGCCACAGGTCACCCACCTGCTCGGTGCTGAAGCCGAAGCCGTGGGTCTCGAGGAGGTCGAGGCCGAGGATGGCGTAGTCGACGTCGTCGTCGCGGCAGCTGCCG
Organism: Streptomyces sp. NPDC005483; assembly: GCF_040606035.1. Taxonomy (NCBI): domain Bacteria; kingdom Bacillati; phylum Actinomycetota; class Actinomycetes; order Kitasatosporales; family Streptomycetaceae; genus Streptomyces; species Streptomyces sp. NPDC005483. The sequence continues at coordinate 93,696 of NZ_JBEXEA010000015.1, read as the reverse complement.
TGGATGCGGCCGCGCACGCACTCGCGCCACTCGGGCCGCAGCTCGAGCCCGTCGCTCTCGCCGACGGGCTCGGGAAGGTAGTCGGTCAGGGGAAGCGCGGCGGCCTGCCGCAGATAGCGGTCGATCCGGTCCCGCGTCCACAGGTCGCCCTGCTCGACCGGCTTGCCGAGCATGTTGCCCGCGATCCGGCCGAGCCAGCCCCCATGGATGCGGTCGGCTAGCTCTGGCTCAGTGCCCACAAGGGTCATAGCTCCGGTTTACCCCATTCCGGAGCGCCGCACAGAGGGTTCGCAACGCCTTCTCAGGGTCGGGTCGGTGCATGACGGCGGGGGGCGTCTCCGGTTAAGGTCACAGCGGCGCGACTGGCCTTGACGTGCGCGAGGCCCGGAGAGCAAGGGGAAGACGTGACACAGCGCGTGCTCATCGCCGCGGACAAGTTCAAGGGCTCGCTGACGGCCGTGCAGGTCGCCGAGCGGGTGGAGGCCGGGCTGCGCCGGGTCGTGCCGGGCCTGGAGGTGGAGTCGCTGCCCGTCGCCGACGGCGGGGACGGCACCGTCGCCGCGGCCGTCGCGGCCGGTTTCGAGCGCCGGGAGGTGGCGGTCGCCGGGCCGCTGGGCCAGGAGATCACGGCCGCCTTCGCGGTACGCGGGGAGACCGCGGTCGTGGAGATGGCCGAGGCCAGCGGGCTGCAGCGGCTGCCGACGGGTGTCTTCGCGCCCCTCACGGCGTCGACGTACGGCTCCGGAGAGCTCCTGCGCGCCGCGCTGGACGCCGGCGCCCGCACGATCGTGTTCGGGGTCGGCGGCAGCGCCACCACGGACGGCGGCGCCGGGATGCTCTCCGCGCTCGGCGCCCGCTTCCTGGACGCCGACGGTGAGCCCGTGGCCCCCGGCGGCGGAGGTCTCGCCGACCTGGCCTCGGCCGACCTGTCGGGCCTGGACCCGCGGTTCGCCTCCGTCGAGTTCATCCTGGCCAGCGACGTCGACAACCCCCTGACCGGCCCCAAGGGCGCCCCAGCGGTCTACGGGCCGCAGAAGGGCGCCTCCCCGGACGACGTCGAGGCCCTGGACGCCGCGCTGGCCCACTACGCGAAGGCGCTGGAGGAGGCCGTGGGCGCGAAAGCCGCCGAGCACGCCGCCTCGCCGGGTGCTGGCGCGGCCGGCGGCATCGGCTACGGCGCCCTCCTGCTCGGCGCCGCGTTCCGCCCCGGCATCGAGGTCATGCTCGACGTCCTGGGCTTCGCGCCCGCGCTGGAGTGGGCGGACCTGGTGATCACCGGCGAGGGCTCCCTGGACGAGCAGACCCTGCACGGCAAGGCCCCGGCCGGTGTCGCCGCGGCCGCCCGCGCGAAGGACAAGGAGGTCGTCGCCGTGTGCGGCCGCCTCGCCCTGCCCCCCGAGGCGCTCGGCCGGGCGGGCTTCCGCCGCGTCTACCCGCTCACCGACGCCGAGCCCGACATCCAGAAGTGCATCTCCGAGGCGGGCCCGATCCTGGAGGACGTGGCGGAGCGGATCGGCCGGGACTTCCTGATCTGAACGACCGGTCTCCTGAGAAGCCGAGCCCGACGCCCAGCGCTGAAGAGACGACGAGGGGCCCGAACCGTCATCGGTTCGGGCCCCTCGGGCGTACTGCGGCGGAGCACTACGGCAGCTGAGCCGCCCGCGCCTCGCGCCGGTTGCCGCGGAAGTTGTTCACCCTGCGGGCCGTGGCGAACAGCGGGATCACCGCGCCCGTGACGAGCTGCAGGGCGCAGCCGGTCTGGAGCAGGAGCTGTCCGCTGGGGGCGCCGAAGGCCCACGCCGCGAGCAGACCCATCGCCAGCACGATCCAGGCGAGCATCGCCCCCGCGAGCCGCCCCCGCGGCTTCGGGTACTCCACCCGGCTCACCATCAGCCACGCGGTGCCCAGGATCGCGAGGAGCGTCGCCACGAAGGGCAGCTCCAGCAGCACGATCGCGACCACCGTGAGTGCGCCGAAGGGGGACGGCATGCCCTGGAACATGCCGTTCGCGGGCGTGACACAGGAGAATCTCGCCAGCCTCAGCACCACGGCCAGCAGCACCACCACGGCCCCCACCGCCGCCACCCGCTGCGACGCGTCGTCGGCGACCATGCCGTAGACGAGCACGAAGTACGCCGGCGCGAGGCCGAAGCTGATCAGGTCGGAGAGGTTGTCCAGCTCCGCGCCCATCGGCGAGGAGCGCAGCTTGCGCGCCACCAGGCCGTCGAAGAGGTCGAAGACCGCCGCGCACAGCATCAGGATGACCGCCGTGGCCGCGCTGTTGCGCGCCATGCCGGACTCCTGGCTGTCGGTCAGGTGCGGGATCAGGATGCCGGTGGTGGTGAAGTACACCGCCATGAAGCCGCACGTGGCGTTGCCGAGGGTGAGGGTGTCCGCTATCGAGAGGCGGAGAGAAAGAGGCATCTCCTCCTCGTCGTCGACCTCGTCGGCCCCGGGCACCCAGCCCGCCTGGGTCTCAGGATCAATCACGGTCAATGCGAGTCACCCCAGCCGTCGTCTTCTGGCCGACCTCGACCGCGACCTCCACGCCCTCGGGCAGGTAGATGTCGACGCGCGAGCCGAAGCGGATCAGACCGATGCGGTCACCCTGCTCGACCTTCGTGCCCTGCGGGATGTAGGGGACGATACGGCGGGCCACCGCGCCGGCGATCTGGATCATCTCGATGTCACCGAGTTCGGTGTCGAAGTGCCAGACGACGCGCTCGTTGTTCTCGCTCTCCTTGTTGAAAGCTGGAACGAACCCGCCGGGAATGTGCTCGACCGACGTCACCGTGCCGGAGAGCGGCGCGCGGTTGACGTGGACGTTGAGCGGGCTCATGAAGATCGCGACGCGGGTGCGACCGTCCTTCCACGGCATGATGCTCTGCACCACTCCGTCGGCGGGCGAGATGACCCGGCCCGGGGCGATCTCGCGCTCGGGGTCGCGGAAGAACCACAGCATGCCCGCCGCCAGCGCGGTGGCGGGCACGGCGACGGCCTTGGCGGCGCCGGACTTGCGTGCGCGTACCAGGCTCAGTGCTGCGGTGGCGACGGTCGGGAGGAGCCACGGCGATGCTCCGCGCGCGAGGCGTACGCCTGCCAGGCTGTCGCGATGTGCAGAGGTTTGGCTGTGGGGCATGGATGACCTTCGTAGCGGATGATGCCGCGCACTTGACGGGGGACGGCGGCTTTCCGGGATCGTACCGGTCGCGGGCCACAACTGGGCAAGCCAGGAAGCCGAGTCGGCGTCTGAACCGACTTGACGGGGTGTGATCTTCTTCTCCAAGAAAACACCCCGTATCCGGACATCTAGCCCTGGAACCGATACTCTTCGAGCAGCCTGCGACCGATGATCATTTTCTGGATCTCGGCGGTACCTTCACCGATCAGCAGCATCGGAGCCTCACGGTAGAGGCGCTCGATCTCGTACTCCTTGGAGAAGCCGTAGCCGCCGTGGATCCGGAAGGCGTCTTCCACGACCTCTTTGCAGTATTCGGAGGCGAGGTACTTCGCCATCCCTGCCTCAAGGTCGTTTCGCTCCCCGGAGTCCTTTTTGCGTGCCGCGTTGACCATCATCGCATGCGCGGCCTCGACCTTGGTAGCCATCTCGGCCAGCTTGAACTGAATCGCCTGGTGCTGGGCGATCGCCTTGCCGAAGGTGTGGCGCTGCTGGGCGTACTGGACGCCCAGCTCGAAGGCACGCTGAGCGACACCGCATCCACGTGCCGCCACATTGACGCGGCCCACTTCCACGCCGTCCATCATTTGGTAAAAACCTCGGCCGGTGACCCCGCCGAGCACGCGATCGGCCGGAAGTCGCAGGCCATCCATGATCAGCTCGGTGGTGTCGACACCCTTGTAGCCCATCTTGTCGATCTTCCCGGGGATGGTGAGGCCGGGACGGACCTCGCCGAAGCCGGGCTCCTTCTCGATCAGGAAGGTCGTCATCGACTTGTGGGGCGCGGTGCCCTCAGGGTGTCCTTCGTCACTTCGGACGAGAACGGCGACCAAAGTTGACGTTCCGCCGTTCGTCAGCCACATCTTCTGGCCGTTCAGGACGTACTCGTCGCCGTCCTTGACCGCCTTCGACGTGATGGCCGACACGTCGGAACCCAGACCCGGCTCCGACATCGAGAAGGCGCCTCGGACGTCGCCGGCCGCCATCCGCGGCAGGAAGTGATCCTTCTGCTCCTGCGTGCCGTGCTGCTTGAGCATGTACGCCACGATGAAGTGGGTGTTGATGATGCCGGACACCGACATCCAGCCGCGGGCGATCTCCTCCACGCACAGCGCGTAGGTCAGGAGCGACTCGCCCAGACCGCCGTACTCCTCGGGGATCATCAGACCGAACAGGCCCAGTTCCTTGAGCCCGTCGACGATCTGCTGCGGGTACTCGTCGCGGTGCTCCAGCTCGGTCGCGACCGGGATGATCTCCTTGTCCACGAAGTCCCGGACGGTGGACAGGATTTCCTGCTGGACGTCCGTGAGGCCGTGGGTCTGGGCGAGGCGTGCCATGGGGTCAGCCCTCCTGAAGTTCCGGGCGGCTGGGCTGCTCGCCGCCGCGCACCTTGATGTAGGTCTCGGTGGGCACCATGACCTTGCGGCGGAACACGCAGACCAGCGTGCCGTCCTGCTTGTAGCCCTTGGTCTCGACGTACACGATCCCGCGGTCGTTCTTCGACTTGGAGGGCCACTTGTCGAGCACGGTCGTCTGGCCGTAGATCGTGTCACCGTGGAAGGTCGGCGCCACGTGCTTGAGCGACTCGATCTCCAGGTTGGCGATCGCCTTGCCGGAGACGTCCGGCACGGACATGCCGAGCAGCAGGGAGTAGATGTAGTTCCCGACCACGACGTTCTTGCCGAAGTCCGTCGTCTTCTCGGCGTAGTTGACGTCCATGTGGAGCGGGTGGTGGTTCATGGTGAGGAGACAGAAGAGGTGGTCGTCGTACTCCGTGACCGTCTTCCCGGGCCAGTGCTTGTAGACCGCCCCGACCTCGAACTCCTCGTAGGTGCGTCCGAACTGCATGCTCAAGCCTCCGGGATCTCGAACTTGGAGGTGCGCTGCATACCGGCCGCGCGTCCCTTGCCGGAGATGACCAGTGCCATCTTGCGGCTGGCCTCGTCGATCATCTCGTCGCCGAGCATCGCCGAGCCCTTCTTGCCGCCCGCCTCGGACGTGTAGTAGTCGTACGCGTCCAGGATCAGCTCGGCGTGATCGTAGTCCTCCTGGGAGGGCGAGAAGATCTCGTTGGACGCCTCGACCTGGCCCGGGTGCAGCACCCACTTGCCGTCGAAACCGAGGGCCGCGGCGCGCTGGGCGACCTCGCGGTAGCCGTCGATGTTGCGGATCTGCAGGTAGGGGCCGTCGATCGCCTGGAGGTTGTTGGCGCGGGCGGCCATCAGGATCTTCATCAGGATGTAGTGGTAGGCGTCCGCCGGGTAGCCGGGCGGCTGCTCGCCCACGACCAGCGACTTCATGTTGATCGACGCCATGAAGTCGGCCGGGCCGAAGATGATCGTCTCGACGCGCTGGGACGCGGTCGCGATCTCGTTGACGTTGTTGAGGCCCTGCGCGTTCTCGATCTGCGCCTCGATGCCGATCTTGCCGACCTCGAAGCCCATCGTCTTCTCGATCTGGGTCAGCAGGAGGTCGAGGGCGACGATCTGCTCGGCCGTCTGCACCTTCGGCAGCATGATGCAGTCGAGGTTCTGGCCGGCCCCCTCGACGACGGTGACGACATCGCGGTACGTCCACTCGGTCGTCCAGTCGTTGACCCGCACGACCCTCGTCTTGCCGGTCCAGTCACCCTCGTTGAGGAACTTGACGATGGTGTGCCGCGCCTCGGGCTTGGCGAGCGGGGCGCACGCGTCCTCCAGGTCGAGGAAGACCTGGTCGGCGGGGAGGCCCTGCGCCTTCTCCAGGAAGCGGGGGTTGCTCCCGGGGACCGCGAGGCAGGAGCGTCGCGGACGCAGACGGTTGACGGGCGTGGTCATGCGGGGACCTCCAGGGGGTCGAGCTTGTTCGCTTTCCGGATCTCGTCGACGATGCGGCCGATGATTCCGGTGATGTCGAAGTCCTTCGGGGTGAAGACCGCGGCCACGCCGGCAGCCCTGAGCTGTTCGGCGTCTCCATTGGGGATGATCCCACCGGCGATGACAGGTACATCTGTGGCGCCTGCCACATGGAGCCTCTCCAGGACGTCCGGAACCAGCTGGGCGTGCGAGCCGGACAGGATGGACAGGCCGACCGCGTGCACGTCCTCGGCGAGCGCCGCGTCCACGATCTGCTCCGGAGTGAGCCGGATGCCCTGGTAGACCACCTCGAAGCCCGCGTCACGCGCGCGCACCGCGATCTGCTCGGCCCCGTTGGAGTGCCCGTCCAGGCCAGGCTTGCCGACCAGGAAGCGCAGCTTGCCCACGCCGAGGTCCTTGGCGGTCACCTCGACCCGGCGGCGGACGTCGGCCATCGCCGAGCCCTCCTCCGCGGGCACCGCGACCGGCGCCGACGAGACGCCCGTGGGCGCCCGGAACTCCCCGAACACCTCCCGCAGGGCCCCCGCCCACTCCCCGGTCGTGACGCCCGCGCGGGCGCACTCCAGGGTGGCCTCCATGAGGTTGTCCGTGCCCTTGGCGGCCTCCTTCAGCTTCTCCAGCGCCTTGCAGGGGCGCGGGTGGTTGAAGGGCGGCTGGTAGCGGGTGTCGCGCCAGTGCTGGAGCGAGGCGATGACCCGGGCCTCGACGGCCGGATCGACTGTCTGGATGGCTGTGTCGAGATCCGCGGTCAGGGGATTGGGCTCGGTCGTGTTGAAGATGTTGACGCCGACGATCTTCTCTTGACCGGACTCGATACGAGCCCGCCGCTCGGCGTGCGAGGAGACCAGCTGCGACTTCAGGTAGCCCGACTCGACGGCGGCCATCGCGCCGCCCATCTCCTGGATCCGGTCGATCTCCGCGAGGGACTCCTCGACGAGCCCCGCGACCTTCGCCTCGACGACGTGCGAGCCCTCGAAGATGTCCGCGTACTCCAGCAGGTCGCTCTCGTAGGCCAGCACCTGCTGCATCCGCAGCGACCACTGCTGGTCCCAGGGCCGGGGGAGCCCCAGGGCCTCGTTCCAGGCCGGCAGCTGCACGGCACGCGCGCGTGCGTCCTTGGAGAGGGTCACGGCCAGCATCTCGAGCACGATCCGCTGGATGTTGTTCTCCGGCTGCGCCTCGGTCAGCCCGAGGGAGTTGACCTGGACGCCGTACCGGAACCGGCGGTGCTTGGGGTTCTCGATGCCGTAGCGCTCGCGCGTGACCCGGTCCCAGATGCGGCCGAAGGCGCGCATCTTGCACATCTCCTCGACGAACCGGACGCCCGCGTTCACGAAGAAGGAGATCCGGCCGACGACATCGCCCATGCGCTCCTGAGGCACCTGGCCCGAGTCCCGGACGGCGTCCAGGACCGCGATCGCCGTCGACATCGCGTACGAGATCTCCTGGACCGGCGTGGCGCCCGCCTCCTGCAGGTGGTAGCTGCAGATGTTGATCGGGTTCCACTTCGGGATGTGGGAGACCGTGTACGCGATCATGTCGGTCGTCAGACGGAGGCTCGGCCCCGGCGGGAAGACGTGCGTCCCGCGGGACAGGTACTCCTTGACGATGTCGTTCTGGGTCGTGCCCTGGAGCTGGGTGATGTCCGCACCCTGCTCCTCGGCGACGACCTGGTAGAGCGCCAGCAGCCACATGGCGGTGGCGTTGATCGTCATCGAGGTGTTCATCTGCTCCAGGGGGATGTCCTGGAACAGCCGGCGCATGTCACCGAGGTGCGCGATCGGCACGCCGACCCGGCCCACCTCGCCGCGGGCGAGGATGTGGTCGGAGTCGTAGCCGGTCTGCGTCGGCAGGTCGAACGCCACCGACAGACCGGTCTGGCCCTTGGCGAGGTTGCGCCGGTACAGCTCGTTGGACGCCTCGGCCGTGGAGTGACCGGCGTACGTGCGCATGAGCCACGGCCGGTCCTTCTCCCGCTTGCCCTCGGCGGGCTGACGCTCAGTCATTCAGCGCTCCTCAGATGTTCCGGAAGCGGTTGATGGCGTCGATGTGCAGGCCACGCTTCTCCTCGTCGCGCACGCCCAGGCCCTCCTCGGGGGACAGGCACAGCACGCCCACCTTGCCCTGGTGCAGGTTGCGGTGCACGTCGTAGGCGGCCTGGCCGGTCTCCTCCAGGGAGTAGACCTTCGACAGGGTCGGGTGGATCTTGCCCTTCGCGATGAGCCGGTTGGCCTCCCAGGCCTCGCGGTAGTTGGCGAAGTGCGAGCCGATGATCCGCTTCAGCGACATCCACAGGTAGCGGTTGTCGTATTCGTGCATGTAGCCCGAGGTCGAGGCACAGGTGGTGATGGTGCCGCCCTTGCGGGTGACGAAGACACTCGCGCCGAAGGTCTCGCGGCCGGGGTGCTCGAAGACGATGTCGATGTCCTCGCCGCCGGTGAGCTCGCGGATGCGCTTGCCGAAGCGCTTCCACTCCTTGGGGTCCTGGGTGGTCTCGTCCTTCCAGAACTTGTAGTCCTCGGCGTTGCGGTCGATGATCGCCTCGGCGCCCATCGCCCGGCAGATGTCCGCCTTCTGCGGCGAGGAGACGACACAGATCGGGTTGGCGCCACCGGCCAGCGCGAACTGTGTCGCGTAACTGCCGAGTCCGCCGCTCGCGCCCCAGATCAGGACGTTGTCGCCCTGCTTCATGCCGGCGCCGTTGCGGGAGACGAGCTGCCGGTAGGCGGTGGAGTTGACGAGGCCGGGAGCGGCCGCCTCCTCCCACGACAGGTGGTCGGGCTTGGGCATCAGCTGGTTGGACTTGACGAGCGCGATCTCGGCGAGGCCGCCGAAGTTGGTCTCGAAGCCCCAGATGCGCTGCTCGGGGTCGAGCATGGTGTCGTTGTGGCCGTCGGAGGATTCCATCTCGACGGACAGGCAGTGCGCGACGACCTCGTCGCCGGGCTTCCAGGCGTTGACGCCGGGGCCGGTGCGCAGGACGACGCCCGCGAGGTCGGAGCCGATGATGTGGTACGGCAGGTCGTGCCGCTTGGCCAGCTCGTTGGTGCGGCCGTAGCGCTCCAGGAACCCGAAGGTCGACAGCGGCTCGAAGATCGAGGTCCACACCGAGTTGTAGTTGACACTCGATGCCATGACGGCGACCAGGGCCTCGCCCGGGCCGAGTTCGGGCAGCGGCACGTCGTCGAGGTGGATCGACTTGCGCGGGTCCTTGTCGCGGGTCTCAAGGCCCGCGAACATCTCCGTCTCGTCCTTGTGCACGGTGATGGCGCGGTACGACTCGGGGAGCGGCATGGCGGCGAAGTCGGCCGGCGTCGAGTCCGGCGACTGGATCGCGTCCAGGATGTCCTTCACGGTCACGGTGTTGCCTCCGGCGAATGGCGTCTTGAGGGGAGACGCTGAGGGTTACGTCGGTGCCGTCGGTTCGGCGGTCATGCTTGTTCGGCAGCGCTTTGTGGCGCGGGAGGTTGCCTGTGACGCAGGCGTCCGGGCGGGCAGGTCGATGACTTGCTGGGACAGCCGGCGTACGTATGGTCTCTGCACGCCGGCCGCCCGGACTTCCTTCAACGTAAGACACCGCGTGCCACCGTGCAAGGCACTGAGTGCCAGAGATTGCTCTCAGATGAAATCTTTACGTAACAAATGAGCGATGATCGATCAAAGCTACCGGTGAGTAGGTCGTTCGTCCTGTTTGTGTCAATCCGGCCCTGCCGTGAAGTCACGGAACAGGAACTCCGCGTTGTCGCCCCGGATGCCGACTGCGCCGGGCTTGTACAGGCCTCCCGGCGAGGCGTCGGTCACGCCCAGCACCCGGTGGCCCGCGAGCTCCAGCGTGATGCGTACCCGGCGGTCCGGGAGGTCGGTGGCGGTGGCCACGGCCTCGGTCCACGCGTCCGGCGGGAAGGCGGCCGACGTCGTGGCGAGGGTCACATACGTGCCGCCGTTGACCGGGCCACCGGGCGTCTTGCGCTTCACCACGACCTGCCCGTCGCGCCGGACCGCGCTGACCGCGTAGCACTCCTGCTCGCTGTGCAACCGCAGCCACAGATGGACACCGTCGTACGGCTGTGCCGGGGTCCGCGCTGTCGTCACCAGGCCGGTCAGACGCAGCCGCAGAAAGACGCGGGTGTCACCGAAGTCCCGGCGCCGCGAGGCCGGCCGGAACACCGCCGAGTCCGTGGCCCGGGCGGACTCGGTGTCGGGACGGTCGCCGTCGGGATGCCCCGACCAGCCCGCGCCGCCGAGCCCGAACAGCGAGCCGCTGGTCATGGTCCAGTCGGGGGAGTGGTGCGCGCCGGGGGCGTCGGGGTGCCAGTACGCGAACTCGACGGAGGAGCTGGATCATCCTTGGCGAAGAGTTCGAAGAGAAACATTTCTTCGAACGCGAAAAAGGGCCGGTACCGGGGTTTTCCCGGTACCGGCCCTTGACATGTACGTCAGGAATGCTCCTTGAGCGCCTGCTCGATGGTGCGCATGACCTCGTCCAGCGGGGCGTCGGTGCGGGCGAGCGCGACCAGGACCTCGCCCTGGGTGGAGACCGTCGCGGCGGACGGTGGCTGGGCGGTCGTGGTGCGGCCCGCCCCGATCCCCGTCCCGAAGGTCTTCTGCACGATCGCGAAGGCGTGGTCCAGCTGCGCCTCGACGTCCCCCTGCCCACCGGCCCGGAGCCACCGCCGCAGCACGTGGTTGTGCGCGGTGACCACGGCCGACGCCGCCACCTCCGCCAGCAGCGGATCGTCGTTCGCGTCGTCGTCGTGCGCGTGCTCGTCGAAGTGCCCGAGCAGATACCGCGTGAACAGCCGCTCGTAGCGGGCCACCGAGGCGATCTCCGCCTCCCGCAGCGTCGGCACCTCGCGCGTCAGCTTGTAGCGGGCGACCGAGATCTCCGGCCGGGCCGCGTACATCTTCATGACTTCCTTGATGCCGCGGCACACCGTGTCGAGCGGGTGCTCGTGCGCGGGGGCCGCGTTCAGCACCGCCTCCGCCCGGACCAGGGTGTCGTCGTGGTCGGGGAAGATCGCCTCTTCCTTGGAGCGGAAGTGACGGAAGAAGGTGCGGCGGGCGACACCGGCCGCGGCCGCGATCTCGTCGACGGTCGTCGCCTCGTACCCCTTGGTGGAGAACAACTCCATCGCGGCGGCGGCCAGTTCTCGGCGCATCTTGAGCCGCTGGGCGGCCGCGCGACTGCCTGCGGCGCTCTCCGGCACGTCGGACGTGGCTGGTGTACGGGACGACTTGGCGGGCTGGGGCATGACCCGAACGTACTGCATGTGCGCAGGTTGGTGCGCGTGTCCGGGGTTTGTCCCGCCCGGGACCGGCGGGGAGCCGCCGGGTCTCGTCGGCGGGGGAGGACCGCCCGGATCGAGCAGTCCGCCCCAGTCCTCGCCGCCTGCGAACCAGTCCCCGACGTGCTCAGCGGCGGGCATATTCGCGGAAGCCACGGCCGGTCTTGCGGCCGAGGCAGCCCGCGGCCACCAGATGCTCCAGGAGCGGGGCCGGAGCCAGGCCCGGGTCGCGGAACTCGCGGTGCAGGACCTTCTCGATCGCGAGCGAGACGTCCAGGCCGACGACGTCCAGGAGCTCGAAGGGGCCCATCGGGTAGCCGCCGCCCAGCTTCATCGCCGCGTCGATGTCGTCGAGGGACGCGTAGTGCTCCTGGACCATCTTGATCGCGTTGTTGAGGTAGGGGAAGAGCAGGGCGTTCACGATGAATCCCGCCCGGTCCCCGCAGTCCACCGCGTGCTTCTTGATCCTCACGCAGACCTCGCGGACCGTCGCGTGGACGTCCTCGGCCGTGAGCACCGTACGGACGACCTCGACCAGCTTCATCGCCGGCGCCGGGTTGAAGAAGTGCATGCCGATCACGTCCTGCGGACGCGAGGTGGCACGCGCGCAGGCGACGACGGGCAGCGAGGAGGTCGTGGTGGCCAGGACCGCACCCGGCTTGCAGACCTTGTCCAGTGCCTGGAACAGCTGCTGCTTGATCTCCAGGTCCTCGGCGACGGCCTCGACGGCCAGGTCGACATCCGCGAACGCCTCGTACGAGCCCGCCGCGGTGATCCGGTCCAGGGTCTGCGCGGCCGCCTCGGCAGTCATACGGCCCTTGTCGACAGAGCGCGAAAGCGACTTGCCGATACGGGACTTCGCCGTCTGCGCCTTCTCCTCGCTGCGGGCGGCGAGCACGACCTCGTACCCCGCCTTGGCGAAGACCTCCGCGATACCGGACGCCATGGTCCCGGAGCCCGCGACACCGACGGAGCGGATCTCGCGGCCCGTGAGCTGCGCGGAGTTCTCCAAGGGCGTCAGCGCGTCCCGCACGACCGTCGCGCTGCCCGGAGCCTCGTACGTGTAGAAGCCGCGTCCCGACTTACGGCCGGTCAGACCCGCCTCGCTGAGCTGCTTGAGGATCGGGGCGGGGGCGTGCAGCCGGTCGCGGGACTCGGCGTACATGGCCTCCAGGACGGTGCGCGCGGTGTCGACGCCGATCAGGTCGAGCAGGGCGAGGGGGCCCATGGGCAGACCGCAGCCGAGCCGCATCGCCGCGTCGATGTCCTCGCGGGAGGCGTACTTCGCCTCGTACATCGCGGCCGCCTGGTTGAGGTAGCCGAACAGCAGCCCGTCGGCGACGAAGCCGGGCCGGTCGCCGACCGCGACCGGCTCCTTGCCCAGGTCGAGGGCGAGGTTGGTGACCGCGGCGACGGCCGTCGGCGCGGTGAGCACCGAGGAGACGACCTCGACCAGCTTCATGGCGGGCGCCGGGTTGAAGAAGTGCAGGCCCAGCACCCGCTCCGGGCGGGCCGAGTCGGCGGCCAGGCGGGTCACCGACAGGGCGTTGGTGCCGGTCGCGAGGATCGTCTCGGGCCGCACGATCCCGTCGAGCTCCCGGAAGATCTGGTGCTTGATCTCGTACGACTCCGGAGCCACCTCGATGACGAGGTCGGCGTCGGCCGCCGCGCGCAGGTCGGTGGAGGTGCGGACGCGGGCCAGGAGGCCGGCGCGCTCCTGCTCGGTGAGCCGGCCGCGCTCCACGGCACGGGCGGTCGCGGTCTCCAGGGCGGCGACGGCCTTGGCGGCCTGCGCCTCGCTGATGTCGATGCCGACGACCTCGCGGCCGGCCCGGGCGAGGACCTCGGCGATACCGGTGCCCATGGTGCCGAGGCCGACGACGGCGATCGTTTTGAGCGGGGACAGAGAGGGGTCGGACAGGGGAGTGGCCATCGCGGAACTCCAGGAATGAGGGTGACGACTGGGAGCGCGACCCGGTACGCCGAGAGGCGCACCGGGTGCGTGAGGAGCTGCTGAGTGCGGGTGTTGCCGGGCTGCGAGCGCACACGCCCGGGCCGTCGTCGCGGGCCTTGCACAGGCCCGGAGAACGGTGGATCCGACCGGCCCTGTCCCAGGCCGGGTCGTACTGGTGGTACCCGAGGTACCGAACCGACTGCTCTCGCGGCGGCTGCGTCACCAGGCCACCGCAAGGAGTTCCACGAGTGGGTAACTCGCTCGTCTGAGCTTAACCGGTGGGTAACGAGCGCGCCAGCCCCCGGATTTGTGATGTACGTCCCGCGCCCCCGGCGAGCCCCCTAACCTCGGGTTCATGGACGAAGAGTTGCGATCACTCACGGAGCGCTTACGGCAGGAGTCGGGAGCGTCGGCCGCCTTCGACCGTCTGGTGGCGACCGAGGACCCGGACGAGCTGGCCGGGGTCCTCACCGAGCCCGGACAACCGTTGTGGGCCCGGGAGCTGGCCGCGTTCCGGCTGGGCCTCGCCGGGGACCGCCGGGCCTTCGAGTCGCTCGTCCTGCTGCTCAACCACCGCGATCCGCCGCGCTGCGCCGCCGCCGCGTACGCCCTCGCCCGGCTCGACGACCCGCGCACGGCCCGCGCGGCCGCGGCCCTCGCCACCAACGAACTGCGGGTCGCCTACGCCCTGCACCCGGTCCGGCTCCTGGCCGAACTGCGCGCCCCCGAGTCCGTCCCCGCCCTCATCACCACCCTGGAACGCCGACTGCGCCCGCACGACCCCTACCGCCGCGTGGCGCTCGCCTGCGTGGAGGGCCTCGGCACCCTGGAGGATGCCCGCGCCAGACCCGTACTGAAGGAGGCCCTCGCGCATCCTTCGCTGGCGGAGGCGGCGGTGCATGCGCTGGCGCGGATTCCGAGGCAGCGGTGAGGGGGCGGCCGGGGAGGTGTTGAGGGCTGGGTGCGAGGGGGCGGTGTCGGACGGCGTGCTGCCGAGTGGCGGGTGCTTGGCGCTGAGGCGTTCATCGACGGTGCTGGTGGCGGTCGTGGCTTCCAGGTGCGGAGAGGTGAGAGCGCGGTCGGTGGGTGGTGGCGAGGAGGGACAGCGACGCGGAGCCCGGCGCCCACCGGGCCGACCACGGCCGGGTGGTCGCCGGTCGGGTAGTCGATGCAGGGCGTGAAGTCGGCGCTCTCGTACACCTCGACCGACTGGCCGCGGGAGCGCAGGCATCCCGCGATTCGCGACTACCCGGGCCGTGGGCCGGGGCCCGCCCGCCGCTCGGCGTCCTGCCGCCCGTCCCCACCGCGCCGGCGGAAGACCTTCAGGCGTTGAGCGGCCGTACGTACCGCACCTCCGGCACCGGGACGCCGTCCGCCTCGAAGGGCTCCTCGGTGCCGTCGGCCTCGAAGCCCGCCCGCTCGTAGAACCGGCGGGCCCGGGTGTTGTCCCTCAGGACCCACAGGTACATCCGGTCGTGGCCCAGGGCGGTGCGGTTCCGCAGTGCCTCGAGCAGCAGAGCGTGTCCGATGCCGGTGCCGTAGCGCCGCGGGTCCACGTACACGGCGTACAACTCGGCGTCGGCGGTGCGGACTTCGCCGTCCCGGTAGGGGCCGTGACAGGCCCATCCCACGACCTCGCCGTCCCGCTCGGCCACGAGGTTCACCACACTGCCGTCCGCCTGTCCGAAGCGGCCGCGGTGCCGCTCGGCGTCCCGCGCCACGCTCATCGCGTCGAGGTACGACTGCGCAATCAGGCCCTTGTAGGCGCTCTGCCAGCCGCGGACGCGGATCTCGGCCACACAGTCGCAGTCGGCGAGGGCCATAGGGCGGATGAGGAGGCGGTCGTCGTCCATGGCCGCACCCTAGGCACCGTCCCCCCGCTCAGACCTCCGAATTATCCGCCGGTCACCGCGAACGCCTCGATCTCCATCAGGAACTCCGGCCGCACCAGCGCCGCCACCTGCACGGCGGAGGCCGCCGGCAGCCGGTCGTCGGGTATGTGCTCGGCGCGGGCCGCGCGGATCGCCGGCATGTGGGCCATGTCCGTGACGAAGTAGGTGAGTTTGACGACCTCGTCGAAGGTCGCTCCGGCGGCGGCCAGGCAGCGGTGGAGGTTCTCGAAGACCTGGCGGGCCTGGGCGGTGGCGTCGCCGTCCCCGACGAGCTTGCCGTCCTCGTCCAGGGCGACCTGGCCCGAGACCGCGACGAAACGGCCGCGGCCCAGCACCACGTGGGAGTACTGGGCCGCGGGGGCGACCCCCTCGGGGGCGGGAATCCTGGTCAATTCGCTCATGCGTCCATGGTGGACCACGGCACTGACAACGCCCGTCCCCGACGGAGCGTCAGGCGCTCAGCCGCGGGTGCCGAGCAGCCCGTGCAGCGTCGCGCCGCGCGAGGACGCCGACGCCGCCTTGGAGGCCAGCGGTTTCGGATCGGGCAGTGCCTTGCACACCGCGTCGGCCTCGCCGCCGCCCCTCGGCACCCTGCCGTCGGTCAGATATGCGGTCAGGTACTTGTCCAGGCACTTGTTCCCGCTCAGCGTGATGCCGTGGTTCCCGCCGCCCTGCTCGACGACGAGACTGGAGTCCGCCAGCAGCCGGTGGACCGTGACGCCGCCCTGGTAGGGGGTGGCCGCGTCGTTCGTCGCCTGGAAGAGCAGCGCCGGTGCCAGATTGCCGTTGGCGATGTTCACCGGGCTCAGCGACCTCGTGGGCCAGAACACGCACGGTGCGTTGTACCAGGCGTTGTTCCAGGTCATGAACGGCGCCTTCTCGTACACGTCCCAGTTGTCCTTCTGCCACTGGCGCCAGTCGCGCGGCCAGGAGGCGTCGCGGCACTGCACCGAGGTGTAGACGCTGTAGCCGTTGTCGCCGGACGCGTCCACGGCGCCGAAGTGCTCGTACGCCTCGACCAGCGGGTCGGCGTTCTTGTCGTTCACGTACGCCGCGAACGCCTCGGCCAGGTAGGGCCAGTAGCCGTTGTAGTAGCCGCCCGGGATGAAGGTGTCCTCCAGCTCCGAGGCGCCGACCTTGCCGCCCGCGGGCTTCTTGGCGAGGGCCGCCCGCATGGCGTACCACCGGGCCTCGATCTTCTCCGGGTCGGTGCCGAGCTTGTACGTCGAGGCGTACTTGGCGATCCAGGCCATCAGCGCCCGGTGCCGGTCGTTGAAGGCGTGGTCCTGGGTGAGATTGTCGTCGTACCAGACGCCGGTCGGGTCCACGATCGAGTCCAGGACCAGGCGGCGCACCTGGTGCGGGAAGAGCTTCGCGTAGACCGCGCCCAGATAGGTGCCGTACGAGTAACCGAAGTAGTTGATCCTCCTGGCGCCGAGGGCCTGACGGATCGAGTCCATGTCCTGCACGGCGCTGATGGTGTCGATGTACGGCAGCACGCTCGCGTACTTGCGGCCGCAGGCTGCGGCGAAGGACCTGGCGCGCTTGAGGTTGGCCCTCTCGATCGCGGGTGTGCTCGGCACGGAGTCCGGGCGTACCGGCTTGAAGTGGCCCGGCTCGCAGTCGAGGGCGGGTTTGCTCGCGCCCACTCCGCGCGGGTCGAAGCCGATGACGTCGTACTGCGCCGCGACGGCCTTGGGTAGCCCGGAGGCGATGAACCCGGCGAACGTCAGGCCGCTGCCGCCGGGACCCCCGGGGTTGACCAGCAGCGGGCCCTGGTACTTCTTCGCCGTGTGCGGGACACGGGACAGCGCGAGGGTGATCTGCCGCCCGCGCGGGTTCGCGTGATCGAGCGGCACCTTGAGGGACGCGCACTGAAGCGTGGGGTGGTCGGTGGTGCCGCACTTCTTCCAGGTGGGTTTCGCGGCTGGAGCGGTCTGCGTGGGGTGCGTGGTCTGCGAGGCACTGGCGTCGGCGGGCACGGCGGTGAAGGTGCCCGCCACGACGACCGCGGCACCGCACAGCACGGCTGCGCGCTTTCTCATGGGGTCCTCCCCGGACGGAGGGTGGTGGACCGTGAGGGTCACGGCCCACGCCGCATCGTCCCGGAAAGTACGCCCGGAAGAACGTGTTATGACGATAGTTGACCCGATTAGTCAGTCCGAAGCGCTCGAATGCGCTCAGATCAGTGTGAGTTGGGTCGGTTCGGACGCCGTCTCGACCTCGGGCTCCGGCTCCCGGATCCGCCGGGGCATCCCCGCGCCCGCGGGACCGATGCCGTACTCCTGGGCCAGCTCATGTACCTGACGGGTGATCCGGCGCTGGTACCACTTCGGGGCGTAGGCGCCGTCCGCATAGAGCCGCTCGTAACGGCGTACCAGATACGGGTGCTCCCGGTTCAGCCAGGCCATGAACCATTCGCGGGCGCCCGGCCGCAGATGCAGCACCAGCGGGGTGACCGACGTGGCGCCCGAGGCGGCGATCGCGCGCACGGTGGCCCGCAGCTGCGCGGGCCGGTCGCTCAAGAACGGGATCACCGGCGCCATCAGCACCCCGCACCCGATGCCGTGCTCGCCCAGGGTCCGTACGACGTCCAGGCGCCGCTCCGGAGCGGGGGTGCCCGGCTCCACCGTGCGCCACAGGTCCGGGTCGGTGAAGCCGACCGAGACCGAGACGCCGATGTCCGTCACCGAGGAGGCCTGCCGGAGCAGGTCGAGGTCGCGCAGGATCAGCGTGCCCTTCGTCAGGATCGAGAAGGGGTTCGCGTGATCGCGCAGGGCGGCGAGGATGCCCGGCATCAGGCGGTAGCGGCCCTCCGCGCGCTGGTAGCAGTCGACGTTGGTGCCCATCGCTATGTGGTCGCCGGTCCAGCGGCGTGAGCCCAGCTGGCGGCGCAGCAACTCGGGGGCGTTCACCTTGACCACGATCTGCGAGTCGAAGCCGAGACCGGTGTCCAGGTCGAGATAGCTGTGGGTCTTGCGGGCGAAGCAGTACACGCACGCGTGGGAGCAGCCCCGGTAGGGGTTGACCGTCCACTCGAAGGGCATGCGGGAGGCGCCCGGCACCCGGTTGATGATCGAGCGGGCCCGGATCTCGTGGAACGTGATCCCGGCGAACTCGGGCGTGTCGAAGGTACGGCTGACCACCGCGTCGGCGCCGAAGAGGGCGGCGTCGGCCCGTCCGTGTTCCGCGGACTCGGTGAGGTTCTCCCAGCGCATGAGGCCTCCTCGGTAGCACTGCCCCTTGAGTGAAACACTTGTTCGATTTTCTGCGCAACCCCGATTTGGGCGCCCGTGGGCGGGGGTGGTTGGCTTGCTCCAAGCCCGAGAACTTGAAGTCCTGGAGGAAGTCGATGGCGCAGGTCGAGGCCACTACGGAGCGGATCGTCGCGGCGGACGCGGAGAAGGTGTTCGACGCCGTCGCCGACTACAGCGGCACGCGCTCGAAGGTGCTGCCCGAGCAGTTCAGCGAGTACGAGGTGCGCGAGGGCGGCGACGGCGAGGGCACCCTCGTCCACTGGAAGCTCCAGGCCACCAGCAAGCGCGTGCGCGACTGCCTCCTGGAGGTCACCGAGCCCACCGACGGCGAGCTCGTCGAGAAGGACCGCAACTCCTCCATGGTCACCACCTGGCGGGTCACCCCGGCAGGCGAGGGCAAGTCCCGCGTCGTCGTGACCACCACGTGGCAGGGCGCCGGCGGCATCGGCGGCTTCTTCGAGAAGACCTTCGCGCCCAAGGGTCTCGGCCGGATCTACGACTCCCTCCTCGACCGGCTCGCCGCCGAGGTCGAGAAGTAAGTCCCCGGTACCGGGCGGAAGTTGATCTCGTCCACCTGATCGAGTGGATCTCCGCACGGCCCACCGGCGTGCCGTAACTCGTCGCGCTTGCTCGTAGTTGTCGCCTTGTGCGGGAAATGCGTGGCGGGCGCGACGAGGGGAGCGGGACGTGGGCGTGGGAGTGGACGTGACGACTGCGACGCACGGGGAACGGGTCGAAGCGCCACCGGAGGCCCCTGCGCCGGCCGTCCGACTCGGCCCGCGCCAGGTGCGGTTGATCTTCCTCGGGCTGATGCTCGCGCTGTTCCTCGCCGCGCTGGAGCAGATGATCGTCGCCACCGCGCTCCCGAAGATCGTCGGTGAGCTGCACGGCCTGGACCGGATGTCCTGGGCGATCACCGCCTACCTGCTCACCGCCACGATCGGCCTGCCCGTCTACGGCAAGCTCGGCGACCTGCTCGGCCGCAAGGGCGTCTTCCAGTTCGCGATCCTCGTCTTCGTCGCCGGCTCCGCGCTGGCCGGCCGGGCCGCGACCATGGACCAGCTGATCGCCTTCCGCGCGGTCCAGGGCGTCGGCGCGGGCGGCCTCATGATCGGCGTGCAGGCGATCATCGCCGACATCGTGCCGCCCCGGCGGCGCGGCCGCTTCATGGGCCTGATCGGCGCCGCCTTCGGACTCGCCTCCGTCGCGGGCCCGCTGCTCGGCGGCTACTTCACCGACCACCTCTCCTGGCGGTGGTGCTTCTACGTCAACGTGCCCTTCGGGCTGCTGACCCTGGCCGTCGTCACCGCCGTGCTCAAGCTTCCGAAGCCGTCGGTGAGGCCCCGGTTCGACGTGCTCGGCGCGCTGCTGCTCGCCGCGGCGTCCACCTGCCTGGTGCTGCTCACCAGTTGGGGCGGCACCGAGTACGCCTGGGACTCACGGGTGATCCTCGGCCTCGGGGCCGGAGCGGTGGCCTCCACCGTCCTCTTCCTGGTCGCCGAGCACTTCGCCGCCGAACCCCTCATCCCGCTCCGGCTGTTCCGGGACCCCGTCTTCACCGTCACCGGCCTGGTGGGCCTGGTGACCGGCGTCGCGCTCTTCGGAGCGGCGAGCTATCTGCCGACCTTCCTCCAGATGGTCGACGGCGCGAGCGCCACCGAGTCCGGCCTGCTGATGCTGCCCATGATGGCCGGTATCGTCGGCGCCTCCGTGATCGCCGGACAGCTCATCAGCCACACCGGCCGGTACCGGATCTGGCCGGTCCTCGGCAGCGCCCTCTCCGTCGTCGGCATGTGGCTGCTGTCCCGGCTCGAAGTCGACACGCCCCGGCTGCACTACAGCATCTGGATGGCCGTCCTCGGCACCGGGATCGGCATGGTGATGCCGGTGCTGATCCTCGCCGTGCAGAACTCCGTCCGCCCGGCCGACCTCGGCACCGCCACCAGCGCCAACAACTACTTCCGGCAGATCGGCGGCAGTGTCGGAGCGGCGGTCTTCGGCACGCTCTTCGCCGACCGGCTGGCTGAATCGCTGAGGCAGCGGCTGCCCGCGAGGGAAGGGCTGCCCGACCCCGAGTCCATCACCCCGCAGCTCGTCCACGCCCTGCCCGCGGCGCTCCGCGACGACTACATCCGGGCCTACGCCGACGCCATGCCGAGGATCTTCCTCTACCTCGTGCCGGTGCTCCTCCTCGGCCTGCTGATCGCCTTCTTCCTCGAGGAGAAACCGCTGGTGTCCCACCACACCGCCGACACGGAGACCACCTCGATCCCGCAGGCCCGCTCTCCGCGCACCGCCGGAATCCCCGTGTGCGGCACGGTGCAGCACTCCGAGGGGACCGTCGTGCCCCGGGCCGCACTCACCCTCATCGACGTGGCCGGAGCACAGATCGGTCGCGGTACCAGCGGCGAGGACGGACGGTACGCGCTGTCGGCGCCCGGGCCGGGGTCGTACGTCCTCATCGCCGCCGCGAGCGGCCACCAGCCGCAGGCCGTCGCCGTGACGATCGGCGAGCGACCCGTCGGCCTGGACATCGTCCTCGGCGGCGCCGGACGGCTCACGGGCCGGGTACGGACCGCCGACGGCACACCCGTACCGGACGCCACCGTCACGCTGACCGACGCGCACGGCGAGGTGGTGGCCACCACCCGCAGCTCGCTCGAGGGTTCCTACGCCGTCACCGAACTGGTCGCGGGGGAGTACACCCTCGCCGCCGGCGCGCCCGCGTTCCGCCCCGCCGCGCTCCCCGTCACCGTCCGGGCCTCCCGGGAGACCAGGCAGGACGTCGAACTCGCGGGCGGCGCGGTACTGCACGGAACCGTGCGGGCCGGTGGCGGACGGTCCGTCGAGGACGCGCGCGTGACGCTCCTGGACGTCGCGGGCAACGTGGTGCGCTCCCTCACGACCGGCCCCGACGGCACCTTCCGTTTCGCCGACCTGTCCCACGGCGAGTACACCGTCATCGCCACGGGCTACCCGCCGGTCGCCACCGTCCTCCAGGTGGCCGGCGGCGGTCGGACGGAGCGCGATCTCCAGCTCGGGCACGAGAACTGACGGAGCGTCAGTGAGGGGCGTGCGCCGGGGCTCTCCGGTCCGGGCCAATTCCCGCATTGCCGCACACCGTGACCGACCGGCGCCGTACGGTGGAGCAGGCGGCACAGATCTTGCGGAGAGAGGGCCTGGGCCATGGACCATGGCACCGAGAGGGGCGCACCTCCCAGCCGCGGAGCTGGGAACGGCACGGCGGACGGAGCCGCCGCGGCCGGACGTGTCCCGCTGGCCGTGGTCGTGGTGGACCGCGACGGCCTGGTCTCGCACTGGAGCCGGGGCGCGAGCCGGCTGTTCGGCGCCGCCAAGGAGGAGGCCATCGGCCGCTCGGCGGCGGACCTGCTGCCCGTCTCCGGAGCACTCCCCGCCGAGGAGGACACCCCGGCCTACGGCGGGTACGCGGCCTACGACGGACTCGGACCCGACCTCGAGTCCTCCCTCTACAGCGGGCTGTCCTACCCGGCCGCCGGCCGTGCCCGTCTCACCGTGCCCGGCGCGGACCGCGTCGACGTCCTGTGGTGGGCCTACCCGCTGGTGGGCCCCGGCCGGGAGCGTCTGCTGGTCCTGGCCGCCGACGCGGGCGGACTCCAGCAGGACCTTCACCACAACCATCACCAGGATCGCGACCTGGACGAGGGCGGCACGGGCGTGGAGCGGATCGCGCCCGCCTTCGCCCTGCACACCGACTTCCCGGGCGCCGACGCACTCGCCCGCGGGCTTCCCGAGATCCTGCCCAGCATGAGCGTCGGCGAGAGCGCCCGCATCGTCGCGCAGATCCTCGAACTGGGCTATCCGATCCTGGAGTTCAGCCAGAACGACCGGGTGCCCGTCACCCCCGACTGGGGCGTGCCCCGGCGCGCCGAGCGCAGGGCCCGCCGCGAGCGGGCGGCCCGGGCGGTCGCGGCGGGCCTCCCGCTGCCGCAGGACGAGCCGGACGAGGGCGAGGACCTCGAGTACGTCGCCGTACGCGAGCGTCTGGAGTTCCTCAACGAGGTCAGCGGGAAGATCGGTACCTCCCTCGATCTGTCCCGGACCATCGTCGAGGTCAGCAGGGCCGTCGTGCCCCGCTTCACCGACGTCGCCGGCACCTATCTGCGTGAACAGGTCGTCGCCGGCGAGGGGTTCCCCGACGGTGTCCCCGACACCACCACCATGTGGCACCGGGTGGCCCTGGAGCACACCGACGAACCCGGCCGCTGGGACGACGTAGTGCCGGTCGGCGAGGCCATGCCCTTCCCCGCGCACACCCCGTTCTTCCAGTGCATGACCAGCGGTGAGCCCGTCCTCGTGCCGCGCATCAGCGAACAGATGGGGCACGCGATCGCCTCGCAGTTCGAGAAGCGGGACATCAGGCCGCTGATCACCGGCCGCTCCATGCTCGTCGTACCGCTGAAGGCCCGCCACGTGGTCCTCGGGTTCATGATCCTGCTACGGCACCCCGAGCGCGTCGAGTTCAACGACATGGACCGCGTCACCGGCGCCGAACTCGCCGCCCGCGCGGGCCTCGTCCTCGACAACGCGCGCATGTACACCTTCCAGGAGTCCGTCGCCGAGACCCTCCAGGACAGCATGCTGCCGCACATCCCGGCGCGCATGGCGGGCTGCGACATCGCCACCCGCTATCTGCCGGGCACGCTCCTGGGGCGGGTCGGTGGCGACTGGTTCGACTCCGTGAAGCTGCCCGGCGCACGGACGGCCCTGGTCGTCGGGGACGTCATGGGGCACGGGCTCAACTCGGCCGCCATGATGGGCCAGTTGCGTACCGCCGTACAGACCATGGCCGCGCTCGACCTGCCGCCGGCCCAGCTGCTGCGCAACCTCGACGACCTCGCCCAGCGGCTCGGCGACACCTACCTCGCGACCTGCCTCTACGCGGTCTACGACCCGATCGCGAGCGAACTCCACCTCGCCAACGCGGGGCACATTCCGCCGGTGATCGTGCGGGCCCGGGACGGGCGCAGTGAGCTGCTCGACCTGCCCACCGGGGCGCCCATCGGCGTCGGCGGGGTGCCCTTCGAGGCGGTACGCGTGCGTGTGGAGCCCGGAGACCGGCTGCTGATGTGCACCGACGGGCTGGTGGAGGTGCGGGGCGAGGACATCGGGGTGGGTCTCGCGACGCTCACCGAGTCCGCCGCGCATCCGGCCGCGTCCATGGACGACGCCTGCGACGCGATCATCCGTGCGCTGAACCCGCGCGGTGGCCGCAAGGACGACGTGGCGCTGCTCATGGCCCGCCTCAACGGCATCGAGCCGGACGACGTCGCCGAGTGGCGGATCTCCCTCGATCCGGTCGAGGTGGGGCGCGCCCGCGCGGTGGTGCGGGAGCAGCTGCACGACTGGGGGCTGGCGAAGCTGGCCGACGGCACGGAGCTGATGGTGAGCGAGCTGGTGACCAACGCCGTACGGCACTCCCACGGCCGTCCCGTCCAGCTGCGGCTCGTGCGGGGGGACACCTTGCTGTGCGAGGTGGACGACGACGACCATGATCTGCCGAACCTGCTGAGCGCGGGGCCAACCGACGAGCAAGGACGAGGGCTCAGGGTGGTCAGCACGCTTGCCCGGGAGTGGGGTGCGAGCCGTACGAAGGACGGGAAGACCGTCTGGTTCGAACTGACCCTGCCGCGTCGCTGAGGGG
This sequence comes from Streptomyces sp. NPDC005483, assembly GCF_040606035.1. Taxonomy (NCBI): domain Bacteria; kingdom Bacillati; phylum Actinomycetota; class Actinomycetes; order Kitasatosporales; family Streptomycetaceae; genus Streptomyces; species Streptomyces sp. NPDC005483. The sequence continues at coordinate 69,592 of NZ_JBEXEA010000015.1, read as the reverse complement.
CGCCTGGGGGCGCGTGTCTCTCGAACTGGCAGTGAAGGAATGCGCCATGCGCTTGTCCGCGTGACCTTGGCGCGATACACCGTACTGGCCCGTCAAGTGTGGCGGGTTTGTGTCGCATCCTGGGGAGTTGGGCATGAGCGTGACTGGTCGGTACCGGGAGTCCTGGGAGGGCTTCTGGCGGGAGGCCCCGGGGCGGCAGGGGGCCGTGTTCTGGGACGCGGAGCCGGTGTTGACCGCCGGGGTCCACCTTGCCCACTTCGAGCCGCTCCTGGTCGATCCCGGCCTGCCCCTCGTGGACCTGGGCTGCGGGAACGGCACCCAGAGCCGTTTCCTCGCCGCGCACTTCACCCAGGTCATCGGCGTCGACCTGTCCGCCGCCGCCCTCGACCGCGCGCGCGACGCCGACCCCGACGGACAGGTGACGTACCAGCTGCTGGACGCCTCCGACAAGAGCGAACCGGAGAACCTGCACGCCGAACTCGGGGACACCAACGTCTACATGCGGGGTGTGCTGCACCAGGCCGCGCCCGAGGACCGGCAGCAGTTGGTCGACGGGATCGCCACGCTCGTCGGGGAGCGCGGCCGGGCCTTCCTCGTCGAGCTCTCCGAGGCCGCCAAGTCGATCCTGGTGGGCCTGGCACAGAGCCCCGACGGACCGCCCGCCAAGCTGGCCCCCGTCTTCCGGCACGGCATCGCACCCGGCGAGGTCGCCGACGAAGCGGTGCCCGTGTACCTCGGGGCGGCCGGGCTGACGATCGCGGCGAGCGGTGAGCTGCCGCTCATCACCACCGAGTACCGGGCCGACGGCACCCGGATCGAACTGCCGTCGAAGTGGTGGGTGGTGGGCCGCACCGCCTGACAGCCCGGAGGTCAGCGCGTCCTATCGGCGTACCTGAGCGGGCACCCCGCCCGTGACGGGCGGGGTCTTCCGGAACGCCCACTCCATCCGTGGCTCCATCACACACCGGAAGACCCGCCGCACGGGAGCGGTGCACAGCGCGGTCACCACCGCGCCGGCGACGAGCGTGGCGGCGATCTCGCCGAGCGGGGTGTGCGGCCAGCGGTGTCCGGCCCAGTCGAAGTGGTTGCCGGCCTGGACGACGAAACCGTGCAGCAGGTAGCCGTAGAGCGTGCCCGCGCCCAGGGTCGTGAACCACATCCGGCGCCCCGGCACCCAGGACAGGAAACAGGCGACCAGGACGAGCGAGCAGGCGAAGAGGGCCAGCGTCATCAGCGGCCCGTACCAGTCGGGCACACCGAAGTGCTCGGCGGCGTCGCGGTGGAAGAACCAGGCGTAGTCCATGCGCGGGACCGCCCAGTACGAGAACAGCAGCGAGCCCGCGAGGACCGGCACCGCGAGCAGACGCACCCGCCACTGCCGTACCAGCGAGAAGTGCTCGGGGCGCAGGCACAGGCCGAGCACGAAGTACGGCAGGAACTGCAGGGTGCGCTGGAGGTCCAGGTCGTGGCCGATGGACGGGCTGAGGGTGGCGAGCGCGGCGAGCATGAGGGCGATCGGCAGCGGCCACCGCACGCTGCGCCAGATCGGCGTGGTCAGCCGCCAGATGAACAGGGCGGCCAGGAACCAGGTCAGGTACAGCGGGTCCAGGAGACTGACCGCACGGTCCGGCACACCGTCCGACCACCGGGTGAAATAGGTGTACGCCGTCTCGAACACGACGTAAGGGACGACGACCCCGGTGACCAGCCGCTTGATCTTCGCCGGACTCGCGTCGAACGAGCGGGAGAAGTAGCCCGAGATGATGATGAACGCCGGCATGTGGAAGGCGTAGACGAACGTGTAGAGCGCGGTGACGGCACGGCTGTCGGAGCGCAGCGGCTCCCAGGCGTGGCCCATGGCCACCAGCACGATCGCCAGGTACTTGGCGTTGTCGAAGAACGCGTCGCGCTGCTTCGGGCGTCCGGGCGGGTTCCCCGGCGCGGTGGTCGCCGTCATGGGTCCTGCAGACCGGACGGGCTGTGCGGTGTCGCTCACTCTTCTCCTTGGCCGTCTCCTGTGGAACCCGCGAGGGAGGATACGCGTCTTCCATGAGCCACCTGTGAAGCGGGGGTGAGCGGCATTCGGCTCGCCTCACCACTCACGGGCGACGTAAACCTCCGCGACGCGTAACGTGGCGCACCATGAAGATCCTGATCAGCGCCGACATGGAGGGCGCCACCGGCGTGACCTGGCCGGCCGACGTGCTGCCGGGCACACCGCAGTGGGAGCGGTGCCGGTCGATGTTCACCTCGGACGTGAACGCCGCCGTGCTCGGCTTCTTCGACGGGGGCGCCGAAGAGGTACTCGTCAACGAGGCCCACTGGACCATGCGCAACCTGCTCCTGGAGCGGCTCGACGAGCGCGCGCAGATGCTCACAGGGCGGCACAAGTCGCTGTCCATGGTCGAGGGCGTCCAGCACGGCGACGTCGACGGCATCGCGTTCCTCGGCTACCACGCGGGCGCCGGCCAGGAGGGCGTCCTCGCCCACACCTACCTCGCCAACTCCATCACCGGGGTGTGGCTGAACGACGTCCCCGCGAGCGAGGGACACCTGAACGCGCACGTGGTCGCGGAGTACGGCGTCCCCGTCGTCCTGGTCACCGGAGACGACGTGGCCTGCGAGGACGCCCTCGGCTACGCCCCCGAGGCGCTGAAGGTCGCCGTCAAGGACCATGTCTCGCGGTACGCGGCCGTGTGCCGCACACCCGCCCGTACCGCCGCCGACATCAGGGCCGCCGCCAAGGAGGCCGCGTCGCTGGCGGTCCGTCAGGAACCGGTACAGGCAGGGCCGTTCACGATCGCGGTCGAGTTCGATGCCGAGCACCTGGCGATGGCCGCCACCGTGGTGCCGGGTGTGGAGCGGATCGGGGTGCGGAAGGTGGCGTACACGAACGAGACCATGTACGCGGGAATCCGTACCTTCAAAGCGGTCACCACCATCGTCTCGGCCGCCGTGGAGGAGCAGTATGGCTGACCAGCAGGGACTGGACGAGGTCGTCCGGTTCACCTCCGACCTCATCCGTATCGACACCACCAACCGGGGCGGCGGCGACTGCCAGGAGCGCCCGGCCGCCGAGTACGCGGCCGAACAGCTGGCCGGGGCGGGTCTGGAGCCCCTGATGCTGGAGCGCACCAAGGGCCGTACGAACGTCGTCGCCCGGATCGAGGGCACCGACCCGTCGGCGGACGCCCTGCTCGTCCACGGTCATCTGGACGTCGTGCCCGCCGAGGCCGCCGACTGGAGCGTGCACCCGTTCTCCGGGGAGATCCGCGACGGCGTCGTCTGGGGGCGCGGCGCGGTCGACATGAAGAACATGGACGCGATGATCCTGGCCGTCGTGCGGGGCTGGGCGCGACAGGGCGTACGGCCCCGGCGTGACCTCGTGATCGCGTTCACCGCGGACGAGGAGGCCAGCGCCGTGGACGGCTCCGGGTTCCTCGCCGACGAGCACGCCGAGCTCTTCGAGGGCTGCACGGAGGGGGTCAGCGAGTCGGGGGCGTTCACCTTCCACGACGGCTCCGGGCGGCAGATCTATCCGATCGCGGCGGGGGAGCGCGGCACCGGCTGGCTGAAGCTCACCGCGCGTGGCCGGGCAGGACACGGCTCCAAGGTCAACAAGGAGAACGCGGTCACGCGGCTGGCCGCCGCCGTCACCCGCATCGGCGAGCACGAATGGCCGCTGCGGCTCACCCCGACGGTCAGCGCCGCCCTCACCGAACTCGCCGCGCTCTACGGCATCGAGACCGACCTCACCGACGTGGACGGGCTGCTGGAGAAGCTGGGCCCGGCGGCCGAGCTGGTCGCGGCGACCGTCCGCAACAGCGCCAACCCGACCATGCTGGAAGCCGGTTACAAGCTCAACGTGATCCCGGGCGAGGCCGTGGCCTACGTCGACGGCCGCTATCTGCCCGGCGGCGAGGACGAGTTCCGCGCGACCCTCGACCAGCTCACCGGACCGCACGTGGACTGGGAGTTCAGCCATCGCGAGGTCGCCCTCCAGGCGCCGGTCGACTCACCGACCTACGCCGGGATGCGTGCCGCCGTGGAGGAGTTCGCGCCCGAGGGACACGTGGTGCCGTACTGCATGTCCGGCGGCACGGACGCCAAGCAGTTCTCCCGGCTCGGCATCACCGGGTACGGGTTCGCGCCCTTGAAGCTCCCGGAGGGCTTCGACTACCAGGCGCTCTTCCACGGGGTCGACGAGCGCGTCCCCGTCGAGGCACTGCACTTCGGCGTGCGGGTACTCGACCGCTTCCTGCGAACAGCCTGAGCAAGTGGGGGAGAACGTGCAGACGTCGGCATACGGTTCCTGGCCCTCGCCCATCGACGCGGCGCTCGCGGCCGCGCACGACGGGCATCCCGAATGGCTGGGCTTCGTCGGGGACGAGGTGTGGTGGACCGAACCCCGGCCCGCCGAGGGCGGCCGCCGCACCCTGGTGCGCAGACGCACCGACGGGACCGAGGAGTCGGTGCTGCCCGCGCCGTGGAACGTGCGCAGCCGGGTCATCGAGTACGGCGGCCACCCCTGGGCCGGGGCGGTGCCGGCCGGTGAACCGCTCGTCGTGTTCGTGCACTTCGCCGACCAGCGGCTGTACCGGTACGAGCCCGGGAGCGAGCCGTGTCCCCTCACGCCCGTCTCCCCGGTGGGCGTCGGACTGCGCTGGGCGGAGCCGCAGTTGAGACTCGACCTCGGTGAAGTGTGGTGCGTCCTGGAGGAGTTCACCGGCGACGGGCCCACCGACGTCCGCCGGGTGCTCGCCGCTGTGCCGCTGGACGGCTCGGCCGTGCAGGACCGCGACGCGGTGCGCGAACTCACCGACGACCGGCACCGGTTCGTCACCGGGCCCCGCATCTCGCCCGACGGCACCCGCGCGGCCTGGCTCGCCTGGGACCACCCGCGGATGCCCTGGGACGGCACGGAGCTGATCGTCGCCGAGGTCCACCAGGGCACGCTCCGGGAACCCCGCGCCGTGGCCGGCGGCCCGGAGGAGTCCATCGCCCAGGCCGACTGGTCGCCCGACGGGAGGCTCCTGTACGCGAGCGACCGCACCGGCTGGTGGAACCTCTACCGCGACGGCGAGCAACTCTGCCCGCGCGAGGAGGAGTTCGGCGGCGCCCTGTGGAAGCTCGGCCACCGCTGGTTCGCCCCGCTGGACAGCGGACTGATCGCGGTGGTGCACGGCACCGGCTCGACCGCCCTCGGGATCCTGGACCCCGAGACCGGCGAACTCGTCGACGCGGCAGGCCCCTGGACCGAGTTCGCCCCCACCCTCGCCGTGCACGGAGAGCGGGTCGTCGCCGTCGGCGCCAGCCCGCGCACCGCCTACGAGGTGGTGGAGGTGGACACCCGCACGGGCCGGGCTCGGGTGATCGGCGCCGAGCACGACGACCCGGTCGACCCCGCGTACTATCCCGAGCCCCTGATCCGCGTCTTCACCGGGCCGGACGGCCGGGACGTCCACGCCCACGTCTACCCGCCGCACCACCCCGGCCACCGGGCGCCGGCCGACGAGCTGCCGCCGTATGTCGTCTGGGCGCACGGCGGGCCCACCGGCCACGCGCCCCTCGTCCTCGACCTCTCGATCGCGTACTTCACCTCGCGCGGCATCGGCGTCGCCGAGGTCAACTACGGCGGCTCGACCGGATACGGGCGGGAGTACCGCAACCGGCTGCGTGAACAGTGGGGCGTGGTCGACGTCGAGGACTGCGCGGCCGTCGCGCTCGCCCTCGCCGACGAGGGCACCGCCGACCGCGACCGGCTCGCCGTCCGCGGCGGCAGCGCGGGCGGCTGGACCGCCGCCGCCTCGCTCACCGCGACCGACGTCTACGCCTGCGGCACGATCATCTACCCGATCCTCGACCTGGCCGGCTGGGGCACGGGGGAGACCCACGACTTCGAGTCCCAGTACCTGGAGAGCCTGGTCGGACCGCTCGCCGAGGTCCCCGGACGGTACGCGGAACGCTCGCCCGTCGAGCACGCCGACCGGGTCACCGCGCCCTTCCTGCTGCTCCAGGGCCTGGACGACGTGATCTGCCCGCCCGCGCAGTGCGAGCGGTTCCTCGCCCGGATCGCCGGCCGGCAGGTGCCGCACGCCTACCTCGCCTTCGAGGGGGAGGGGCACGGGTTCCGCAGGGCCGACACGATGATCCGCGCGTTGGAGGCCGAACTGTCTTTGTATGCCCAGGTGTTCGGGCTGAACCCGCCCGGCGTCCCGACATTGGAGCTCACCAGGTGAAAGAACTCGTACGGCCGCCCAGACTCGCGCCCGGAGCTCGCGTGGCCGTCGTCGCCCCCAGCGGACCGGTGCCGGAGGAGCGCGTCCAGGCCGGCCTGGACGTCCTGCGCGGCTGGGATCTGGAACTGGTCGTGGCACCCCATGTCCTCGACCGCCACGGCGAGTTCACCTACCTGGCGGGCACGGACGCCAACCGGGCGGCCGATCTTCAGAACGCCTGGTGCGACCCCACCGTGGACGCCGTGCTGTGCGCCCGCGGCGGATACGGCGCGATGCGCATGGTCGACCTGCTCGACTGGGACGCCCTGCGCGCGGCCGGACCCAAGGTGCTGGTCGGGTTCAGCGACGTCACCACGCTGCATGAGGCGTTCGCCGCCCGGCTCGGCCTGGTCACGCTGCACGGTCCCATGGCCGCCGGCATCGACTTCATCAAGAACGCGCGGGCCCAGGAACATCTGAAGGCCACGCTGTTCGCGCCGGAGACGGTCCGCACGATCGCCTCCGCCGGCACGGCCCTCGTCCCTGGCCGGGCCCGCGGTGTCACCCTGGGCGGCTGCCTCTGCCTGCTCGCCTCCGAACTGGGCTCCGCACACGCCCGGCCGGGAGCGCGCGGCGGACTGCTCTGCCTGGAGGACGTCGGCGAGGAGACGTACCGCCTCGACCGTTACCTGACCCAACTCCTGCGCGCCGACTGGCTCGACGGGGTGCGCGGGGTGCTCCTCGGGTCGTGGGAAAGGTGCGAACCGTACGAGGGGGTGCGCGCGCTGCTCCTCGACCGGCTCGGCGGCCTCGGTGTACCCGTCGTCGAGGAGTTCGGCTTCGGGCACTGCGCGGGGGCGCTGACGATCCCGTTCGGGGTAGCCGCCGAACTCGACGCGGAGGCGGGCACCCTGACCCTCGACGAACCCGCACTGTGCTGACGAGGGGGCCGCGGCTCGCGTCGTAGGGTGGCGGGATGCCGCACACCGCTTCCCGTTACCTCGCCGAAGGCCCCCGCGTGGGCATACGCCACTTCACCTACGAGGACGCCGCCGAGTTCACCGCCCGGGCCAGGGAGAGCAAGGAACTGCACCAGCCGTGGCTGTTCCCGCCGGACAGCGAGAGCGCGTATCTCGCGTATGCCGGCCGGCTGATCGAGGACCGGACCAAGGCGGGGTTCCTGGTCTGCGAGAAGGACGGGGAGCGGGGCGAGGGGGCCATCGCCGGGTTCATCAACATCAACAACATCGTCGAGGGCGGCTTCCGATGCGGGGCCCTCGGCTACGGCGCCTTCGCGCACGCCGTCGGGCGCGGGCTGATGCGCGAGGGGCTTGACCTCGTGGTCGACCACGCCTTCGGGCCGATGCGGCTGCACCGCCTGGAGATCAACGCGCAGCCCCTCAACACCGCCTCCCTCGCCCTCGCCCGCAGCTGCGGCTTTCGCCTCGAGGGGTTCTCCCCGAAGATGCTCTACATCGACGGGGAGTGGCGGGACCACGAGCGCTGGGCGCTCACCGTCGAGATGCGGGCTTCCGGTTGATCTTCATGGTGTCGAGGTCGGTGACCGTCGACTTCAGGTCGCGGAAGCCGTAGCCGAGCTCGCTGAGTGCCGTCTCCGCGCGGTCCTCGGCGATCGCGCCCGCCATCTCCTCGCCGTCCGCCGCGTCCGACACCACCACATAGCGCATCGAGAAGTGCTTCAGCGGAGCCGGTTCGTACGACAGGGAGCCCTCCTCGGAGAACCGCATGCTCACCATGCCGTGGTCCGCCGCCTCGGCGAGCAGCCGGGCGCGGGCCTCCTCCGTGAGCCCCTCCCACGTGCCGCGGACGATCACCCGGTAGGTGTGCTGCTCACTCACTGTCGCTCCCTCGCGTATCTCCGTGGACGGTCGAGGGTACGTCGGCGAGGATGATCCGCATGCGGAATATCGTCGTGCTGGACGCCCCCTCCAACCTCGGCCTGCGTCCGCCCGCCCCCGGTACCGTCCCCGGCTGCTACAAGCTGGCCGGGGCCCTGCGTGAGCAGCGGATCGTGCAGCGGTTGCACGCCCTGGAGGGCGGGGTGGTGGTGCCGCCGCGCTACGACCGCGGGGACTGGCAGGAGGGCGACGGCGTCTTCAACGCCACCGCGATCGCCTCCTACACCGTCAGGCTGGCGGACCGCATCGAGCGCCATGTGCGCGCCGGGGACTTCCCCGTCGTCCTCGGCGGCGACTGCTCCATCCAGCTCGGCGCCTCGCTCGCCCTGCGCCGCGTCGGGCGCTACGGACTGGCCGCGGTCGACGCCTCGCCCGACTTCCGGCACCCCGGCAACTCCGACCGGATCGGCGCGGCGGGCGGCGAGGAGGTCGCGCTGGGCACCGGGCGGGGGCAGGAGGACCTGACGGACCTGGAGGGGCTGAAGCCCTACCTGCGCGACGAGGACGTGCGGTTCTTCGGGATCCGCGACGCGTTCGAGGAGGACCGCGCCGAACTGGCCGCGCTGAAGATCCCGGTCGTGACCGTCGGCGATCTCCGCGAGTGGGGTGCGGACGCCCTCGCCCGGGCCACCGCGCAGGCCTTCGAGACCCCGGAGATCGACGGCTTCTGGGTGCACCTGGACGCCGACTGTCTCGACCCGGCCGTCATGCCCGCCGTGGACAGCCCCGACCCGGACGGCCTCCTGCCCGCCGAACTCGTCGCGCTGCTACGGCCGTTGCTCGCCTCCCCCTCCTGCGCCGGCCTCAACATCACCATCTACGACCCCGATCTCGACCCCGAGGGCACGGCGGCCGCGCTGCTCACCGACATCGTCGTGGACGCCTTTGCGCAATCCTGACCGGCAGCTCCCCTGGCCGACTCACCGCCGAGCGGTTTCCATGGTGATCGTGACGACGATCCGGCGAGACGTACTCACCCTGCCCGCCGCACAGCTGGGCCCCGACAACCCGCTGCCCCCGCTGCTGCTCCCGCAGGAGGTTCACAGCATCGACGTACGGGACCGGGACGACCTGCCCCGGGACATGGCCCGGCAGGCCGGTTACGGGCAGCTCGGGAGCCTGCTGCCGGTCCGTGTCCGGGACTGCTACGGCAGGGACCGCGCACCCCGCGAGCTCGAGACGATCGTGATCGAGAACGACCGGCTCAGGGCCACGGTCCTGCCCGGTCTCGGCGGCCGGGTCGCCGCCCTGTTTCACAAGCCGACCGGGCGTGAACTCCTGTACCGCAACCCGGTGTTCCAGCCCGCGAACTTCGCCCTGAACGGCGCCTGGTTCTCCGGCGGCATCGAGTGGAACATCGGCGCCACCGGTCACACCACCCTGTCCTGCGCACCCCTGCACGCGGCCCGCGTACCCGCTCCGGACGGCGGGGAGATGCTCCGCCTCTGGGAGTGGGAACGACTGCGGGACCTGCCCTTCCAGGTGGACCTGTGGCTGCCGGACGGGTCGGACTTCCTGTACGTCGGGGTACGGATCCGCAATCCGCACGAACGGCCGGTGCCGGGCTACTGGTGGTCGAACATCGCCGTGCCCGAGGGCCGCAGGGTGCTCGCCCCGGCCGAGGAGGCGTGGCAGTTCGGCTATGAGCGCCACCTGCGCAGGGTGCCCCTCCCACCGGACCCGCTGGACAGCCCCCATGCCGCGGACTACTTCTACGACCTGCCCGACGCCCGGCGCCGCTGGATCGCCGCCCTCGACCCCGACGGACACGGGCTGGTGCAGACGTCCACCGATCTCCTGCGCGGCCGCAAGCTGTTCGTGTGGGGGACCGGCAGCGGAGGCCGGCGCTGGCAGGAGTGGCTCACCGAACCCGGCACCGGCGGCTACTGCGAGATCCAGGCCGGGCTCGCCCGCACCCAGCTGGAGCACGTCCGGCTGGCCCCCGAGAGCGAGGTGACGTGGCTGGAGGCGTACGGGCCCTTGGCGGCGGCGCCGGTGACGGCGGAGGCGGAGGCGCGCCTGGAGACCGTACTGCCGCGTGCCGCCGTCGACGAGGCGTACGCCGCCTGGAAGCCGTACGCCGACACCGAACCCGGCGAGACCCTCGCCGCCGGCTCGGGCTGGGGCGCCCTCGAAGTGCTGCGCACCGACTGGAAGTTGCCCGGCACGCCCTTCGAGGAGAACACCCTCGGGCAGGCGCAGGCGCCCTGGCTGGAGCTGCTGCGGGCCGGGTCCTTCTCCGAACCGCGGCGGGTACGGCCGCCCGGCGAGACGCTGGTCGCCCCGCACTGGCGGGACATGCTGGAGACCGCGCCCGCCACCCCGCTCACCGAGTACCACCTGGGAGTGGCCCAGTGGCACGCCGGTGACCGGGCGCAGGCCGTGCGCAGTTGGGAGCGCGGACTCGAACTGGCGCCGTCCCGCTGGCCGTTGCTGCGCTGTCTCGCCGTCGCCGACCAGGGGACCGGCAACCGCGAGCGGGCCGCCGACCGGTACGCCGACGCGTTCGACGACCTGTGCCACGAGCGGCGCGACGACGGCGAGTCGTGGACGGCCGCCACCGCCGCGCTGGGCCGCGAGACGCTGGAGGCGCTGGTCGCGGCAGGACGTACGGCCGAGGCGCGTGCCGTGTGGGAGCGCCTGTACCCGGCGATCCGGGCGCGCGGCAGGTTCCGGCTGATCGAGGCCGGACTGCTGCTCGCCGAGGGACGGCCCGAGTCGGCCCGGGCCGTCTTCGACGAGGGCTTCGAGGTCGCCGACCTGCGGGAGGGCGCCGAGGCGATCGGCGAACTGTGGAGCCGGCTCAGCGAGGGACCGCTGCCGCCGCACTACGACTTCCGTATGCGGCCGCAGAGTTGACGGAGCCGGTCCCGCTAGGTGACGTTGCGGTCGACGTACTCGTACACCACGCCGTCCGGATGCATCGCCATCAGGTTGCGGCCCACCGGCGTGGGCACCGGGCCCGCGATGACACGGGCACCCAGCTCGCTGAGGAGCTGGTGGGCCTCGTCGACGTCCTTCACCGCGATGGTCGCCGCGACCTTGCGCAGCACCTCCAGCTCGGCCTCGGGGCCGCTCATCAGCAGGAAGCAGCCCACCGCGGCCACCTGGACGCCGCCGCGCTCGAAACGGAGAGCCGTGGCGCCCGCCAGCCGTTCGTAGAAGACGACCGCGGCCTCAAGATCGTCGACACAGACACGCAGCGTGGTTCCCAGAATGTCCATGTGGAGGAGCCTAATTGCGGCGGCCGGGACATGGAGATCGTTCACGCGATCCTCCCGACCCGCCCGTCCGCACCGCACAGGTGGACCGGGCGTTATGCGCACGCCTGTACGGGTACCCGGCGGCCATGGAGCGCTTGGATCACCTGGAGCATCTGGACAGGCATCTGGTCGACGAGCTGGCGCAGGTGGCACGCGAGACCGTACGGGACGAGCTGCGCGAACAGACGCGCAAGCAGCGCCGTACGGCCATGCTGTACGCCGCGTCCGGCGCCGTCGCGCTGTACGCGGGAGCGGCCGTGGCACTCGCCATAGGCCTCGCTCTCGCCCTCGGGCTGCCCGACTGGGCCGCCGCGCTGATCACCGCCGCGATCCTGGCGGCCGTCGCCTACGCGCTGCGCGGTGCGGCCAGGCCTTCCGCGTCCCGGCCGTCGGCCGCGCAGGAGGCGGAGACGGCGGCCCAGCCGGACCGGGCCACCGCAGGAGCGGCACCGGTGGCCGCGCCGCCGAACGGGCTCGGGACGCCGTATCCGCCCATGCCGCCGGTCGCCCCCGGAACACCGGGCACGCCGGAATCCGGCGCGGCGCCGCGGAAGGACGACATCGACCCCGAGCAGCCGCACCACCGGGCCTGACGCGTGGTGCGCGACGCATGGAAGGAAGCACGCGTGAAGGTCGGCAAAGTCGTCGTGGTGACCGGGGCCAGCGGCGGCGTGGGACGGGCCACCGCCCGGGCCTTCGCCGAACGCGGGGCCCGGGTCGCCCTGCTGGCCCGGGGCCTCGAGGGCCTGGCGGCCGCCGCCGACGACGTGCAACAGGCAGGCGGTGAGGCGCTCGTCGTGAGCGTCGACATGGCCGACCCCAAAGCCGTGGACGACGCAGCCCAGCAGGTCGTCGACGCCTTCGGGCACATCGACGTCTGGGTCAACAACGCCTTCACCGGGGTCTTCGCACCGTTCACGGAGATCACCGCGGACGAGTTCCGGCGGGTCACCGAAGTGACGTACCTGGGCTATGTGTCCGGCACCCGGGCCGCCCTCCGCCACATGCTGCCGCGGGACCGCGGCACCGTCGTGCAGGTGGGGTCCGCGCTGGCCTACCGGGGCATCCCCCTGCAGTCCGCGTACTGCGGGGCCAAGCACGCCATCCAGGGCTTCAACGAGTCCCTGCGGTGCGAGCTGCTCCACTCGGGCAGCGGCGTCCGGACGACGATGGTGCAGCTGCCGGGTGTCAACACCCCCCAGTTCGACTGGGTGTTGAACCGGATGCCCGGGAAAGCCCGTCCGGTGGCGCCGGTGTACCAGCCGGAGGTCGCCGCACGCGCGGTCGTCCATGCGGCCTTCCACGCGCGGCGGCGGGAGTACTGGGTCGGCGGGTCCACGGCGGCCACCCTCCTCGCCAACGCGATCGCTCCGGGAGTGCTGGACCGCTACCTCGCCCGCACCAACTTCGAGGCACAGCAGGAAGAGGGGGAGCACGGCGGTCCCGGGAACCTGTGGGCGCCCCTGGACGGGCCGCACGGGCGGGACTTCGGGGCACACGGGCGCTTCGACGAGGAAGCCGTCTCCAAGAGCCCGCAGGACTGGGTCTCCCGCAACCGCGCCCGGATGGGCATGGGGCTCGTGGCCGCCGCAGCCGGTGGACTGGGCGTCGCGGTGGCCTCCGGGCTGCGGCGCCGGGGCTGAGCGCTCCAGGACCTGGGAACGGGCCAGGTCCTGGAGCGCGGAGGACCGTACTCGTTCACCCCTGCTGGAGCTGCGGCAGCACCTTCGTGCGGTAGAAGTCGAAGAAGCCGCGCTGGTCGGGGCCGATCTGGTTGACGTAGACCCGATCGAAGCCCGCGTCGGCGAACGCGCTCAGCGCGGAGACATGCTCGTCGACGTCGTCCCCGCACACCGCCTGCTTGCTCACCATCTCCTCGGTGACCAGCGGCTCAAGCTGCTCGAAATGACGCGGCGAGGGCAGGATCTGGGCCATCTCGCCGGGCAGGAACTGGTTGAACCACAGCTTGCGGACCGTGGCGACGCACTCGTCGCGGTCGATGCCGTAGCAGACCTTCGTACCGCCGATGACCGGCTTGCCGGCGCCGCCGCCCTTGCGGAACTGCTCCACCATCGACTCGTCGGGCATCATCGTGATGAAGCCGTCGCCGACCCGGGACGCGAGCGCCGTGGCCGCCGGGCCGAAGCCGGAGATGTCGATGGGGACGGGTTCGTCGGGGACCGTGTACAGGCGGGCGTTCTCCACCGTGTAGTGCGTGCCGTGGTGGTTGACCTCCTCACCCGTGAAGAGGCGGCGCATCACCTGGATCGACTCCTCCAGCATCTCCAGCCGGATGTGCGCGGGCGGCCAGGCATCGCCGAGGACGTGCTCGTTCAGGGCCTCGCCGGACCCGACGCCCAGGCGGAAACGGCCGTTCGTCATCACGGCCGACGTCGCCGCGGCCTGCGCCACCACCGCCGGGTGGATCCGCACGGTCGGGCAGGTCACGGCCGTCTCGATCGGCAGGGACACCGCCTTCGAGAGCGCGCCGATCACCGACCACACGAAGGGGCTCTGGCCCTGCGCGTCGTTCCACGGGTGGTAGTGATCGGAGATCCACAGCGAGCTGAAGCCCGCCTGCTCGGCCATGCGCGCCTGTTCGACGAGGTCGGCGGGACCGAACTCCTCGCACGACAGGAAATAGCCGTATTCGGGCATGGGGGGTACCTCCGGCGGTTCCGTGATGAGAGGGGCCCCGCCCGAGTACCCGGCGGCCCGTTCGGAAACCGGCGTTTGGGCGCCCTGGCCAGGGGGACGCGGAAGGCTCCCGAGGTACGCGACAGCCCCGGAGGCGAACCGTGAGTCGACCCCGCATCGTGATCGTCGGTGCCGGCTTCGCCGGGTACCGGACGGCGAAGGAACTGTCCCGAAAAGCCCGCGGCAAGGCCGACATCACCCTGCTCAACCCGACCGACTACTTCCTGTATCTGCCCCTGCTGCCCCAGGTCGCGGCCGGGATCCTGGAACCCCGACGGGTGACCGTCTCCCTCTCCGACACTCTGCCCCAGGTGCGGCTGGTGCTCGGCGAGGCCGACGGCATCGACCTCGACGGGCGCACCGTCCACTACACCGACCCCGAGGGCACCGCCGGCACGCTCGGCTACGACCGGCTGGTGCTGGCCGCCGGAAGCGTCAACAAGTTGCTGCCCATCCCCGGCGTCGCCGAGCACGCACACGGCTTCCGGGGCCTTCCCGAGGCGCTGTACCTGCGCGACCACGTGACCCGGCAGGTGGAACTCGCCGCGGCCGCCGGCGACCCCGCGACCTGCGCCGCCCGGTGCACCTTCGTCGTGGTCGGCGCGGGCTACACGGGCACCGAGGTCGCCGCGCAGGGGCAGCTGTTCACCGACGCGCAGGTGCGCAAGCACCCGCTGCGGAAGGGCATGCGGCCGCGCTGGCTCCTCCTCGACATCGCGGAGCGGGTGCTGCCCGAACTCGACCCGCATCTGTCCCGCACCGCCGACCGCACGCTCAGGGAACGGGGCGTGGAGGTGCGGATGGGCACCTCCGTGAAGGAGGCCACGCCGGACGGAGTGTTGCTGAGCGACGGCGAGTTCGTCGAGACGCGGTCGCTGGTGTGGTGCGTGGGGGTACGGCCCGATCCGCTCGCCGAATCGCTCGGACTGCCCATGGAACGCGGCCGGCTGCTCGTCGACCCGAACCTTCAAGTGCCGGGACGGCCCGAGGTGTTCGCGTGCGGTGACGCGGCCGCGGTGCCCGATCTGGAGAACCCGGGGCAGTACACGCCGATGACGGCGCAGCACGCCTGGCGGCAGGGCCGTACCGCGGCCCTCAACGTCGCCGCCTCGCTGGGAGCGGGTGTGCGCCGACCCTACGAGCACCGGGACCTGGGCTTCGTCGTGGACCTCGGCGGTGTGAAGGCCGCCGCCAACCCGCTGGGCGTCCCGCTGTCCGGCCTCGCGGCCGGTGCCGTCACCCGGGGGTACCACCTCGCGGCGATGCCGGGCAACCGCGTCCGGGTCGCCGCCGACTGGCTGCTGGACGCCGTACTCCCGCGCCAGGCCGTCCAGTTGGGCCTCGTACGGTCCTGGTCGGTACCGCTGGACACGGCCTCGCCGGAACTGGCACGGGTCCCCGGACGGCCGCAGCCACGCCAGGAGGCCGAAGCCCGCTCCGGCCCCGGCGCCGCGACCGAGGAGGAGACCCTGCCGGGATGGGACACGACCGATCCCGCAACCGGCCGATCCGTTGCGCGGGAGCCGGAGGTCGTGGCGAGCGCGGGCGAGGCGGTGATCGCGGAGGCGAAGGCCCGCGGGGCGGCCGAGCAGGCATCGCCCGAGCAGGCATCGCCCGAGCAGGCATCGCCCGAGTACAGGGCTCCCGAGCCGGCGAAGAAGCAGCCCGGCGGTGAACCCGCGAAGAGTCAGCCCGCCTCCGAACCCTCGAAGAGCCAGCCGGCGCCCGGGTCCGGGAAGAGCCAGCCGGCCCCCGAGCCAGCGAAGAACCAACCCGGACCCGAACCCGCGAAGAGCCAGCCGGCGCCCGTACCCGCCAAGAACGAGCCCGGCGGGGAGCCGGGGCGAGCCCCCGGGCACCTCAAGCGCACCGACGCGGACCCCGCGGAAGGAGACTCATGAACACCGGTGAACTCGTCGAACTCGCGCAGCAGTTGCGCGTGGACAGTGTGCGCGCCTCGGCCGCCGCGGGCTCCGGGCACCCGACCTCCTCGATGTCCGCCGCCGACCTGATGGCCGTACTCCTCGCGCACCACTTCCGCTACGACTTCGACCGCCCCGCGCACCCCGGCAACGACCGCTTCGTGCTGTCCAAGGGGCACGCCTCGCCGCTGCTGTACTCCGCGTACAAGGCGGCCGGTGTCATCGACGACGACGAGCTGCTGACCTTCCGCAAGGAGGGCAGCCGCCTCGAAGGACATCCCACCCCGCGCAAGCTCGACTGGGTCGAGACCGCCACCGGCTCCCTCGGCCAGGGACTGCCCGTGGGCGTCGGCATCGCGCTCTCCGGGAAGCGGCTGGAGCGCACCGGCTACCGCGTGTGGGTGCTGTGCGGCGACAGCGAGCTCGCCGAGGGCTCGATCTGGGAGGCCGCCGAGCACGCGGGCCACGAGCACCTCGACAACCTCACCGCGATCGTGGACGTCAACCGGCTCGGTCAGCGCGGTCCCACCCGGCACGGCCACGACCTCGACGCCTACGCCCGCCGCTTCCAGGCCTTCGGCTGGCACACCGTCGAGATCGACGGGCACGACGTGGACGCCATCGACCGCGCGTACGGCGAGGCCGAGTCCACCAAGGGCCAGCCCACCGCGATCCTCGCCCGCACCCTCAAGGGCAAGGGCGTCGCCGACGTCGAGGACCGCGAGGGACTGCACGGGAAGCCGCTGAAGGACGCCGACGAGGCGATCCGGGAGCTCGGCGGCGTACGCGAGCTCCGCGTCCAGGTGCAGGAGCCGCCGGCCGCCCGCATCCTGCACGCCGTCCGCGCCGGGCACCTCGAACTGCCCCGCTGGGACGCCGGTGAGGAAGTGGCCACCCGGGACGCCTACGGACAGGCCCTCGCCGCCCTCGGCACCGGACGCGGTGACGTCGTCGCCCTGGACGGCGAGGTCGGCGACTCGACCCGTACCGAGTACTTCGCCAAGGAACACGCCGACCGCTACTTCGAGTGCTACATCGCCGAGCAGCAGATGGTCGCGGCCGCCGTGGGACTCGCCGCGCGCGGCTGGGTGCCGTACGCCGGAACCTTCGCGGCCTTCCTCACCCGTGCCTACGACTTCGTCCGCATGGCCTCCGTCAGCGGGGCCGGCCTCAACCTCGTCGGCTCGCACGCGGGCGTCGCCATCGGACAGGACGGGCCCAGCCAGATGGGCCTGGAGGACCTGGCGATGATGCGGGCGATCCACGGCTCGACCGTGCTGTACCCGTGCGACGCCAACCAGACCGCCCAGCTGGTCGCCCGCATGGCGGGCCTGAAGGGCATCCGCTATCTGCGCACGGGCCGCGGCGAGAGCCCGGTGATCTACGGCCCCGACGAGGACTTCCCGGTCGGCGGCAGCAAGGTGCTGCGCTTCTCCCAGAGCGACCGGATGACGATCGTCGCCGCGGGCGTCACCGTGCATGAGGCGCTCAAGGCCGCCGAGGCGCTGGACCAGGAGGGCATCCGGGTCAGGGTCGTCGACCTGTACTCGGTCAAGCCCGTCGACCGGGTCACCCTGCGCCAGGCCGCCGAGGACACCGGCTGCCTGCTGACCGTGGAGGACCACCGCGAGGAGGGCGGCCTCGGCGACGCCGTCCTCGACGCCTTCACCGACGGCCGGCCCGTACCGCGCCTGGTGCGCCTCGCCGTCCGTACGATGCCGGGCTCGGCCTCGCCCGAGGAGCAGTTGCACGCCGCGGGCATCGACGCCGAGTCGATCGCGGCCGCCGGACGGCTGCTGGTGGAGCAGGCGATCGTGCCGTGACCGGCGACGACGTACGGACCGTACGCGCGGGCAGGCGCACCGTCGAGGTGCACCGGCCGGACAAGGTGCTCTTCCCCGGCGGCGACGGCGACGGCGGCGTCAAGGAGTACACCAAGGGCGATCTCGTCGACTACTACCGTTCCGTCGCGCCCTTCATGCTGCCGCACCTGCGACGGCGTCCGCTCATGCTGGAACGGCATCCGGACGGTGTCACCGGCCCCACGTTCATGCAGAAGAACACCCCGGACTCCTACCCGGAGTGGATCAGCCGGGTCGAAGTGCCGAAAGAGGGCGGCACCGTCTGCCACACCGTCTGTGACGACACCGCCACCCTCCTCTACCTCGCCGACCAGGCATCCCTCACCCTGCACCGCTGGCTCTCCCGGGTCGGGAGCGTGGAGCGGCCCGACCGGATGGTCTTCGACCTCGACCCGGCAGGCGACGACGACTTCGCCGCGGTGCACGAGGCGGCCTGGCTGCTCGGGGAACTGCTCGACGAGCTGAAACTGCCCTCCGCGCTGATGACCACCGGCTCACGCGGCCTGCATGTGATCGTGCCCCTCAACGGCCGGCACGACTTCGACGAGGTCCGCCGGTTCGCCAAGGACGTCGCCGACACCCTGGTCGCGGGCCACCCCGACCGGCTCACCACCGCCGCCCGCAAGAAGGACCGCGGCGACCGCCTCTACCTCGACGTACAGCGCAACGGCTACGCACAGACCGCCGTCGTGCCCTTCACCGTACGTGCGAAACCCGGCGCCCCCGTGGCCACCCCGATGGCCTGGACCCAGCTCGACGATCCGGGTCTGGACGCCCGTCGCTGGACCATCGCCGACGCGGTCGAACAGGCCCGCACCGATCCCTGGGCCGGGGTCATGGCGAAGGGGCGCGCTCTCGGTCCCGCCCGGCGCAGGTTGAACGCCTTGATGCGCTCTTGAAGGTTTGGCGAAGGAACGAGCGGCCACCCGAGGTGAGAGGTGCCATGTCGAACACAAACAACTCATCCGAATCACCGAATTCACGGAACTCCCGCAAAGGGACAGAAGAGGACACGGAAGAGAACGTGGCGGAGAACCGGCGGCCGAAGCCCATGGAGGTGCTGCGCAACGCGCGCACCCAGCTCGCCGAGCTGACCGGCATGGACGCCGAGAACGTGTCGTCCTTCGAACAGACGGAGGACGGCTGGTCGCTCGAGATCGAGGTTCTCGAGCTCACCCGCGTGCCCGACACGATGAGCCTGATGGCGAGCTACCAGGTCGAACTCGACCCGGAAGGACAGCTCACCGGCTATCGGCGCGTTCGCCGTTACGAACGCGGGCGCTCGGACGCACAAAGGCAGGGCGGCCGATAGGCCGACCCGCCGCACAGACATTCGTTCACCAGCACACAGAGAAGGAGGCGCGGTCGACATGACCGTTGTCCCGGCACAACAGGGCGGTGGCGGAGGCGGCTCCAGCGGCCTCTACGACGTTCTGGAACTGGTCCTCGACAGGGGTCTCGTCATCGACGCGTTCGTACGGGTCTCCCTGGTCGGCATCGAAATCCTGAAGATCGACGTACGGGTCGTGGTGGCCAGCGTCGACACGTATCTGCGCTTCGCCGAAGCGTGCAACCGGCTGGACCTGGAGGCCGGCCCGCGCAAGGACCCCGGCCTGCCCGACCTGGTCGGCGAGATGACCGAGTCCGGCGCCCGCGGCAAGTCCAAGGGCGCGCTCTCCGGCGCCGCCGAGACCATCTCCGACGCGTTCAAGCAGGCACGTGAAGGGGACGGCCAGACCGAGTCCAGGCCGCGTGCCCGCAAGTCCACGGCTTCGCGCAGGAAGGAGGAGCAGGAGTGAGCACGTACGTGTACGGCATCACCGCCGCTTCCCACCCCACGGTGCCCGAGGACCTGGTGGGAGTCGGCGACCCCGCACAAACAGTGCGGGTGCTGACGGAGGGCGACCTGGCGGCCATCGTCAGTGACGCCCCCGACGGGCTGCGGCCCAAGCGCCGTGACCTCCTCGCCCACCAGAACGTGCTGAGCGAGGCGGGCGCGGACGGCTGCATCCTGCCCATGCGGTTCGGCAGCGTGGCCCCCGACGACAGCACCGTCACCGGGGTGCTCGCGGAGCGCTCCGAGCACTACAAGGAGCGCCTGCGGACCCTCGACGGCAAGGTCGAGTACAACGTCAAGGCCACCCACGACGAAGAGGCCGTACTGCACCGGGTGATGTCCGACAACCCGGACCTCCGCGCCATGACCGAAGCCAACCGGAAGGCGGGCGGCGGCAGTTACGACGACCGTCTCAGGCTCGGCGAGATGGTCGTGGCCGCGGTCAAGGCCCGCGAGTCCGAGGACGCCGGCGAGGTGCAGCGCGCCCTGGAACCGGTCGCCGACGCGATCAGCGTGGGCCCCGAGTCCTCGGGCTGGCTCGCCAACGTGTCCTTCCTCGTGGAGCGCGACTCGGCCGCGTCCTTCCTGGAGGCGGTGGACGAGCTCCGCAAGGCCCACCCGCACCTCGACCTGCGGGTCAACGGCCCGCTGCCGCCGTACAGCTTCGTCGACCCGGGCCCGGCCGAACCCGCGGGCACGACGGTCGGCATCGACCACGCGGAGGAGTGAGCGGCCGTGGGGCTCATCGGAGAGGTGCTGCTGCTGCCGTTCGCCCCGGTACGCGGTAGCGCCTGGGCGATCAAACAGGTGCTGCACGAAGCCGAGCGCCTCTACTACGACCCGGCGGCGGTCCGGGCCGAACTTTCCCGGCTCGAGGAGCGACTCGAGGCCGGCGAGATCGACGAGGAGGAATTCGACCGACAGGAGGACGAGCTCCTCGAACGACTGGAGATCGGCCTGCGCGGCGGCGCGGGGACTGGCGAGGGGACGACACGATGAACCGAATGGGACTGGGCCTCGCCGTAGGGGCCGGATATCTCCTCGGACGTACGAAGAAACTGAAACTGGCGTTCGCCGTCGGGTCGGTCGTGGCCGGCAAGCGGCTGAATCTGACGCCGAAGGCGCTGGCCGAACTGGTCTCCCAGCAACTGCTGAAGAACCCGCAGTTCAAGGAGATAGGCGACACGCTCCGCGAGGACCTGCGAGGCGTCGGCAAGGCGGCCTCCGGAGCCATGGTGGAGCGGCAGATCGACGCGATCGCCGACCGGCTGCACGGCCGTACAGCCGAGGTCCGCGACCAGCTCTCGGGCGTCGCCTCGGAGGTGCCCGGGCTCTCCGACGACGAGGACGAGGAGTCCGAAGGGGACGAGGAGTCCGAGGAGGAGGAGACTGGGACCGCGGAGGCCGAGGCCGACGAGGAGCCCTCGGACGAGGACGAGGACGAGGCCGAGGACTCGGAAGACGACGACGAGGCCGAGGACTCGGAAGAGGACGAGGAGGCCGAGGACGAGCAGGACGAGGCTCCGGCCGCGGCGAAGAAGACCGCGAAGAAGGCCCCCGCCAAGAAGACGGCCGCGCAGAAGCAGCCGGGCCGGAAGCCGCCCGCCAAGAAGGCGGCACAGAGCCAGGGCCGCACGACCGGCAAGAAGACCGCGGCCAAGAAGACCACGGCGAAGAAGACGGCCGCCAAGAAGACGACCGCGGCCAGGGGAGCCGGCCGGAGCACCCGGTCCCGGCTGCCGAAGGGAGGCGGTGAGTGATGAGCGACACCCTCGGATCCGCCACCGACAAGGCGAAGAACAACCCGCTCACCGACGTGGCCCACAGCGAGGCCGCCGATCGGCTCAAGTCCGAGCTGCAGGAGTACGTGGCCGCACAGGCCCAGCGCATGCTGGTCGGCGTCGGCCGCAAGCTGGGCGAGACCACCGGCAAGCTGAACGACATCGCCGAGGGCAACAGCCCGGGCTTCGCCAAGCTCGCCCTCGACGGCGGCCGCAAGCTCGCCGAGGGCAAGGGCCCGCTGCGCAGCGCGCTGGAGGTCGGAGCGGGCCGCGCCAAGGACAGCGTGGTCGGCGCCTTCAAGAACCTCGGCGGCGGTGGCAAGGGCAAGCGCAAGCGCGGGTCCGGCCAGAAGCCCACGGTGATCATCGAGTTCATCGACGTCGGCGTGGATCTGCGCACGGCTTACGACCAGTGGACGCAGTACCAGGACTTCTCCACCTTCGCGAAGGGCGTCAAGAGCGCGAACCGCGCCGACGACACCCACAGCGACTGGCAGATGAAGATCTTCTGGTCCAACCGCAACTGGAAGGCCACCACCACCGAGCAGATCCCCGACGACCGGATCCAGTGGACGTCGGAGGGGGCCAAGGGCACGACCAAGGGCGTCGTCTCCTTCCACAAGCTCGCCGACAACCTCACCCGCGTCCTGCTGGTGATCGAGTACTACCCGCAGGGCCTGTTCGAGAAGACGGGCAACATCTGGCGCGCCCAGGGCCGCCGGGCCCGGCTGGACCTCAAGAACTTCGCCCGCTTCATCACCCTCAAGGGAGAGGCGGAGGACGGCTGGCGCGGCGAGATCGAGGACGGCGAGGTCGTCAAGAGCCACGAGGACGCGGTGGCGGAGGAGGAAGAGGCGGAGGGCGCCGAGGGGTCCGAGGACGCCGAGGACACCGAGGAAGACGACGAGCAGGAGGGCCCGTACGCCGAGGACGAGACCGAGGAGGAGCCCGAGGAAGAGGGCGAGCCCGAGGACGAGTACGAGGAGTACGACGAGGAGGAGCCCGAGGAGGAGGCCGAGGACGAGGCACCCGCGGACGAGGCCCCCGAGGACGAGGAAGAGGTTCCCGAGGAAGAGGAAGAGGAAGAGGAGTACGAGCACGCCGAGGGCGGGAGCCGACGATGAGCATGCCCAGCCGGCTCCCGGATCCCTACGGTCAGGGGAGCGGCGCCAACCTGGCCGACATCCTGGAGCGTGTGCTGGACAAAGGCATCGTCATCGCGGGAGACATCCGCATCAACCTGCTCGACATCGAGCTGCTCACCATCAAACTGCGGCTCATCGTCGCCTCGGTCGACAAGGCCAAGGAGATGGGGATCGACTGGTGGGAGGACGACCCGGCGTTGTCCACCCGCGCCCGCCGTGACGAACTCACCCGCGAGAACAACGAGTTGCGTGAGCGGCTCGCGCGTCTGGAGGAGCTGGAGCCCAGCCGCCGTGCCGAGGAGGAGAGTTCATGACCGGACTGCGGTACGTGTACGCCGTCTGCCGCCCCTTCGGCACCCCGTTGCAGGCCCAACTGGCCGGGGTGGCCGGTGATCCGCCCAGACTGCTGCACCACCACGGTCTGGTGGCCGTCGTCAGCCATGTGCCGGAGCGGGACTTCGCCGAAGAGCCGCTCCGCAGGCATCTGGAGGATCTGGAGTGGCTGACCGGGACCGTCCGCGCGCACCAGAGCGTGATCGACGCGCTCACCGTCGTCACCACCCCGCTGCCGCTGCGGCTCGGCACCGTCTTCCGCGACGACAGCGGGGTCCGGGTGATGATCGAGGAACGCGAGGAGGGCTTCCGACGCACCCTCGACCGGCTTCAGGACCGGGTGGAGTGGGGCGTCAAGGTCTACGCCGAGACGGCGGGCCCGGCCCCCGCGGAGCCCGCCGAGACGCCGGCGAAGCCGGCCTCGGGCCGTGACTATCTGCGGCAGCGGCGCCAGCGGGTGCGTTCCCGCGAGGAGATGTGGCAGCAGGCGGAGGCCTTTGCGACCCGGCTGCACGAAACGCTTTCCGGATATGCAGAGGACGCACGGCTGCACGCCCCGCAGAACCCCACGCTTTCGGGGGCCTCAGGACAGAACGTTCTGAATGCCGCCTATCTTGTGCCGCGCAGCGATTCCGAGGAATTCGTGGAAATGGTGGACCGCACCAAGGATGACGTCCCGGGAATGCGGGTCGAACTCACAGGGCCCTGGGCGGCCTATTCCTTCGCGGGGGAGGAACAACAGCCGTGACCGTCATCGAACGCCGCGAGGTGGCCCTCGTCGACCTGCTCGACCGGCTGCTGGCCGGCGGGGTCGTCATCACGGGGGACATCACCCTGCGCATCGCGGACGTCGACCTCGTCCGCATCGACCTGAACGCGCTGATCAGCTCGGTCAACGCGCAAGTTCCCTCACCGTTCGAGGAGTTGTTGTGACGGCCCGACGCAACCGGCTGGACCTGGAGCCCGACACGGTCGAGCGGGACCTGGTCAAGCTCGTCCTGACCGTCGTGGAGCTGCTGCGGCAGCTCATGGAGCGCCAGGCGCTGCGCCGGTTCGACGAGGGGGACCTGAACGAGGAGCAGGAGGAGCGGATCGGGCTCACCCTCATGCTCCTCGACGACCGTATGACCGAACTGCGTGAGCGGTACGGACTGCGGCCCGAGGACCTGAACCTGGACCTCGGGCCGCTCGGACCGCTGCTTCCCCGGGAGTGATCTCCGGGGAAGGTCACCACCTGTACCAACGACCCCGGCTTCCGCCCGCTGTCGTCCCGCGTACCAGGAACCCCAGGAGCCATAGCACCAGCACGGCCAGTGCGATCCACCAGAGAATCTTCACCGCGAATCCGGCGCCGAACAGAATCAACGCCAGAAGCAGCACCAGCAGAATGGCAACCATAATGTGAACCTCCTGCCGTTCGAGTAACCCGGGAATGAAGATTCAGGCGCCCTTTCGGCACAGAATTTCTCCGTGCAGTACACAGAACCAGCCGTCGTCCTGCCTGCCCCACTCCCGCCAGGCGTCCGAGATGTCCTGCAGCTGCTCCACGGTGGCGTGGCCGCCTTCGGTGGCCCGCTCCGCGTACGCCGAGGCCAGGGTGCGGTCCGCCCACAGCCCGCTCCACCACTCCCGCTCCTCGGCGGTGGAGTAGGTCCAGGTGCCGGAGCTCGCGGTGATGTCCGTCAGGCCGGCCCGCAGTGCCCAGGACTTCAGCCGCCGGCCGGCGTCCGGCTCGCCGCCGTTGGCGCGGGCCACCCGGCGGTACAGGTCCAGCCAGTCGTCCAGCCCCGCGGACGCCGGGTACCAGGTCATGGCCGCGTAGTCCCCGTCGCGCACCGCGATGAAGCCGCCCGGCTTGGTGACCCGCCTCATCTCGCGCAGGGCCTGCACCGGGTCCCCGACGTGCTGGAGCACCTGGTGGGCGTGGACCACGCAGAAGGTGTCGTCCGGGAAGTCCAGGGCGTGCACGTCGGCGACCGCGAAGTCGACGTTCGTCAGACCGCGTGCGGCGGCCGTGGCACGGGCCTGGTCCAGGATGCCGGGCGCCTGGTCGACCCCGGTGACCCGGCCGTCCGGGACCAGCGCCGCGAGATCGGCGGTGATCGTGCCCGGCCCGCACCCGATGTCCAGGATCTTCATGTGGGGCTTCAGTGAACCGAGCAGGTAGGCCGCCGAGTTGGCGGCGGTGCGCCAGGTGTGCGAGCGCAGCACGGACTCGTGGTGACCGTGCGTGTAGACGGCGGTCTCCTGCGGCTTCTCCCGCGGCGTTCCCTGCGATGTCGACATGACTGAGCTCCCCTTTTCGACACATCCGTCGGTACGCAGAACCGTACGCCCGCGTGTCGCATGGTGAGACCCCCGTATCACCATGTGGACTCACGATGCGGTCACCCGTCCAGGCGCCGAGAGATATGGGTTTGCCCAGGTCCTGCTCCCCCACCGACAATGCGCCCCATGGGACATCTGGAAGCCGCACATCTCGAGTACTACCTCCCCGACGGGAGGGCGCTGCTCGGCGATGTGTCGTTCCGGGTGGGGGAAGGGGCCGTGGTGGCCCTCGTCGGGCCCAACGGGGCCGGGAAGACGACCCTGCTGCGGCTGATCTCCGGTGAGCTGAAGCCGCACGGCGGGACGGTCACGGTGAGCGGCGGACTGGGGGTGATGCGCCAGTTCGTGGGCTCCGTACGGGACGAGACGACCGTACGGGACCTGCTCGTGTCGGTTGCGCCGCCCCGGATCCGGGAGGCCGCGCAGGCCGTCGACAGGGCCGAGCACCTGATCATGACCGTCGACGACGAGGCCGCCCAGCTGAAGTACGCGCAGGCCCTGTCCGACTGGGCCGAGGTGCGCGGGTACGAGTCCGAGACGCTGTGGGACATGTGCACCATGGCCGCGCTCGGGGTGCCGTACGACAAGGCGCAGTTCCGGCAGGTGCGGACCATGTCGGGCGGTGAGCAGAAGCGGCTCGTGCTGGAGGCGCTGCTGCGTGGCACGGACGAGGTGCTGCTGCTCGACGAGCCGGACAACTACCTCGACGTGCCCGGCAAGCGCTGGCTGGAGGAGCGGCTGGGGGAGACCCGCAAGACGGTCCTGTTCGTCTCCCACGACCGGGAACTGCTCTCGCGCGCCGCCGAGCGGATCGTCTCGGTGGAGCCCTCGCCCGCCGGTGCGGACGCCTGGGTGCACGGTGGCGGTTTCGCCACCTATCACGAGGCGCGGCGTGAACGCTTCGCCCGCTTCGAGGAACTGCGCCGACGCTGGGACGAGAAGCACGCGCAGCTGAAGAAGCTGGTGCTGAACCTCCGCCAGGCGGCCAGCATCAGCCATGAGCTGTCCTCCCGCTACCAGGCCGCCCAGACCCGCCTGCGCAAGTTCGAGGAGGCAGGGCCGCCGCCCGAGCCGCCCCGCGAGCAGGACATCACCATGCGGCTCAAGGGCGGCCGCACCGGCGTAAGGGCCGTCACCTGTACGGGACTCGAACTGACCGGCCTGATGAAGCCCTTCGACCTGGAGGTCTTCTACGGCGAACGCGTCGCCGTCCTCGGCTCCAACGGCTCCGGCAAGTCGCACTTCCTGCGGCTGCTGGCGGGGGACGCCACCGTGGCGCACACGGGGCAGTGGAAGCTCGGGGCGCGGGTCGTGCCCGGCCACTTCGCGCAGACGCACGCCCACCCCGAGCTCTTCGGCCGCACTCTCCTCGACATCCTCTGGAAGGAGCACGCCCAGGACCGGGGCGCCGCGATGTCCCGGCTGCGCCGCTACGAACTGACCGGCCAGGCCGAGCAGAGCTTCGACCGGCTCTCCGGCGGCCAGCAGGCCCGCTTCCAGATCCTCCTCCTGGAGCTCCAGGGGGTCACCGCGCTGCTCCTGGACGAGCCTACGGACAACCTCGACCTGGAGAGCGCGGAGGCCCTCCAGGAGGGACTGGAGGCCTTCGACGGCACGGTCCTCGCCGTCACCCACGACCGCTGGTTCGCGCGGTCCTTCGACCGGTTCCTGGTCTTCGGCTCGGACGGCCGGGTGCGCGAGACGCCGGAGCCGGTGTGGGACGAACGACGCGTGGAAAGGGCCCGGTGACCGCAGGTCACCGGGCCCGCCCGAAGCCCCTCAGGCCCAGCGCAGCAGGGCGCCCAGGCCGCCCACCGGGACCTCCTCGGCCACCGGGGTCACCGAGAGCGCCGGAGCGCCCGTCGCCACCACCGACCTGATCAGCGCGTCGTCCGCGCGGGCCGACCAGGAGTTCTGCTCACCGAGGATCTTCAGATCCGTTCGGCGGACCGCCAGCTGGTCCGGGTCCTCGCCGACCCACACCACGCGGTGCGCGTCGGGTCCGTCCGGGCGGATCAGCAGCTCGTCGATACGGTGCTCACGCGCGGCCTCGACCAGCGCGGGAACGCCTTCCACGGCCCCCGGGCGGCCGTCGTCGCCCGATGCGCGGGCCGCGAGGAACCGTTCCAGCTCCCGCTCCGCGCGCTGCCGCACGTGCTCGCCGCGGGCCCGCTCCACGTCCTCGTCGAGCAACCGGCTCCCGGCGCCGTGCTCGGCCTCCACGACCCGGCCGTGCAGCCGCTTCGGCAGCCGCTCGTGCACCGACCGCTTCTCCCGGTCGTCACCGACCAGGATCAGCAGGTCGGCGCCGGTCTCCTCCTGGCACACGGCGAGCGCGTCGGCGATCTCGGCCGCGTTGTGCTCCCAGGTGTTCTCCACCCGCAGCTGGAAGTGCCGCTCCGACCAGTCCGCGCTGCTCGTCCGGTGGACGGGCCACTGCCTGCCGGCGACCGACCCGGCGCCCTTGCGGCCCAGCGCCCCGCGCAGCTCGAAGTCGGCGCCCTTGCGGTCGACGTACGCCACCACGCACACCGGGTCCTCGCCGGCCAGCTCCAGGAGGGGCGCGGTGTGCGGCAGCGGGGCCCAGCGGACCAGGCTGCCCTCGGGGGACCTGGTCAGCGCCGGGTCCAGGACGACCTCGCCGGCCCGCGCGAAGACGGCCCGGCCGTGCGGTTCGGACGAGTGCCGCAGTTCCTCCAGCGCCTCCCGCACGGCCACGCAGGTCTCCTCGTCGGCCCCCTGCGTGGACAGCTCGCGGGCGACCGCGACCGCCGCGAGGTGCCGTTCGTGGGACGTGTCCTCCGTGGGGCGCGGGGAGCCGACGTACACGGAGGCCCAGGGGCCCGGATGTTCGTAGAGTGGGTGCAGGAAAGCGAGATCCATGGTTCCCTCCCGGATGCCGCTCGGGGGCAGTGCGGTAATGCTTGCGGGGCGGGTACCCGAAGCACATGAACGAACACGACGAGCGGGACACCACCATGACCGGAGTCGACCCCAGCCAGTTGGACGACCACCAGCTCATGAAAGAGCTGGAGACGATCCATCGCACCCGGCACGAAACGCTGCTCCACGGCTCGAACGACGCCCTCAGCGCCCACAACGAGCGCATGGCCCGACTGGAAGGCGAGTATCTGCGCCGCAACCCGCGCCGGACGGTGGCCGCGGGCCGCACACGTGAGGGCGCGCGGGAGCGCAGGCCGGGGGAGTCGGCCACACCGGCGCTGGACTGACCGGGGAACCCCCGCAGCAGACGGTGACCTGCCGATCACACGATCAGCAGGCCACCCGGTGGTGCGCGGAAGTCCGCCTAGGCGGCTTCCTTCGCGAACACGTCGAGGAACGTCTCGCAGAACGCCTTGAGGTCGTCCGGCTTGCGGCTGGTGACCAGCTTGTTGTTCCCGTGGTCGCAGACCTTCACCTGCTCGTCGACCCAGGTGCCGCCCGCGTTGCGGATGTCCGTCTCGAGGCTCGGCCAGGAGGTGAGCACCCGGTCCCGTACGACGTCCGCCTCGACCAGCGTCCAGGGGGCGTGGCAGATCGCGGCGACGGGCTTGCCCTGGCCGAAGAAGTCCGCGACGAACGCCACCGCCTTCTCGTCCGTCCGCAGGAAGTCCGGGTTGGCCACCCCACCGGGCAGCACGAGCCCGCCGAAGGAGTCCGCGGACGCCTCGCCCACGACCTCCTGCACGGGGAAGGTGTCCGCCTTGTCGAGATGGTTGAACGCCTGGATCTTGCCGGGCTCGGTCGAGACGAGCACGGGTTCGTGCCCCGCGTCCACCGCCGCCTGCCACGGATCGGTGAGCTCGACCTGCTCGACGCCCTCGGGTGCGGTCAGAAACGCGATGCGCATGATGATTCAACGTCCTTTCCTGGAAAGCTCTTCGCTGGTACGTCCCCGGATCGGCGACCCCCGGCTCATATGAGGTCCCGTCCGTCGCTCGCGGGTTCCACGTCGGGTTCCGCGCTGCTGATGTCGGCAAGCGCCGAACCCGGATCCCGGGCCTCGGCGATGTCCCCGAGACTCACCATGCCGACGGGCAGGCCGTCCTCGACGACCGGCAGCCGCCGTACGGCGTGGGCCCGCATCAGCGCGACCGCCTGCGTCACCGGGTCGCCGGGGGCGACAGTCAGCGGATCCGGCGTGCACACCGACTGGGCGCTCACCGTCAGCGGATCGGCCCCGTCGGCGACGGCCCGGACCGTGATGTCCCGGTCGGTGAGCAGCCCCACCACGTGCTGACCGTCGGCCACGACGACGTCACCGATGTCCTGCGCGCGCATCAGCCGCGCCGCCTCGACCAGCGAGGCGTCCGGGCGGACGGCCACCACACCGGGCGTCATCACGTCCCGCACGAGCTCCGCCGTCACGGGGTGCCCTCCGTCCGGGTCAGTGCCCGCGCGAGCTCCTGGACGTTGACGTAGTTCTCCTTGCGCGGCAGTCGCTCCACCGCCTCGGTGAGGACGTCGGGGGCGTTCTTGCGGTGCAGCACCCGCACCAGCTCCACGGGAGTGGCGGGGAACGAACTGCGGCCCAGGAGCCGGGCCAGTTCCAGGCGCACGGTCTCCAGCGACGCCCCGTCGCTGCCCGGCGCCACGGGCCCGCCCCAGACCTGCGGATCGTCGTCCGCGGTCGGCTCCGGGTCGTTCCACTCCTCGCTCCGGGTGGGATGCCCGGAACGGAGCAGACCCTGGAGTTCGTGCTTCATCTCGTCGTCGCGGTGGCGGCTCAGCCGGTCGCTGCCTCGCTGCATTTCCTGCTCCAGATCTTCGGGTCCGCACCGCGTACCCGTGCACCGGAGGCCGACACGGCGTTTGCCGGACCGAAGTCGGGAGACCCGGGCCCAACCCCCCGCGCACCTCCCTTGGGAAGGACATGGCGATGGTCGTCCTCGCCGCGCTCATACCGATCCTCATGCTCGCCGCGGTGCTCGCGCTCGGCCGGTACGAGGAACTGATGCTCCCCGAGCCGAAGGGCGACCGGCACGAACCGGCCGCCCTCCCTACGGCTGCTTCTCCCGCCCCGGCAGGAACTCCTGCACCTTCGCCTTGAAACCCTGCTTCACCACGGACGCCGCGTCCGCGTCGCCCTTGAGGACCGACGCGGCCGTGGCCTCCATCTGCTCCCAGGTGGCGTGCGGCGGGATCGGCGGTACGGCGGGGTCGGTGAGGAACTCCAGGACCGCGGGCCCGTCCGCCTGAAGACCGGCCCGCCAGGCCGCCTCGACGTCCTCCGGCTTCTCCACCCGGATCCCGGTCAGACCGAGGGAGCGGGCGAACGCGGCGTACTGCACGTCCGGGAGCGCTTGCGAGGGCAGGAACGACGGGGCGCCCTCCATGGCCCGCATCTCCCACGTGACCTGGTTGAGGTCGTGGTTGTTCCAGATGGCGACGATCAGCCGCGGATCCTCCCACAGCTCCCGGTACTTGGCCGCGGTGATCAGCTCGGCCATGCCGTTCATCTGCATCGCCCCGTCCCCGACCAGCGCGATCGCCGGCCGGTCCGGATGCGCGAACTTCGCGCCGATGGCGTACGGCACCCCGGGGCCCATCGTCGCCAGCGTGCCGGACAGCGACGAACGCATTCCGGGCCGCATGGTCAGGTGCCGGGCGTACCAGTTGGCGGTGGAGCCGGAGTCGGAGGTGACGATCGCGTTGTCGGGCAGCAGCGGATCGAGGGCGTGGGCCACGTACTCGGGGTTGATGGGGTCGGCGGACTGCAGCGCCCGCCGCTCCATCACCTCACGCCAGCGTGTGACGTTGCCGCACACCGTGTCGTACCACTCGCGCCCGTCGCGCTCCACGTCCAGCATCGGGATCAGCCGCTGGAGCGTCGCCTTCGCGTCACCGACGAGGTTCACCTCGTACGGATAGCGCATGCCGACCATGTGCGGGTCGATGTCGATCTGCACGCCCCGCGCCTTGCCGAACTCCGGCAGGAACTGCGTGTACGGGAACGACGAGCCGATGGTCAGCAGGGTGTCGCAGTCCCGCATGAGTTCGTAGGACGGGCGGGTGCCCAGCAGGCCGATCGAGCCGGTGACGTACGGGAGTTCGTCGCTCAGCGCGTCCTTGCCGAGCAGCGCCTTGGCGACGCCCGCGCCGAGCAGTTCGGCGATCCGCTCCACCTCGGCGCGCGCTCCGGCTGCGCCCTGGCCGATCAGGATGGCGGGCCTGGCACCGGAGTTGAGGATCCCCGCGGCCCGCTCCAGGGACTCCTGGGAGGGCACCGCCGTCCAGGCGCTGCGGTCCAGGCTGGAGGGCACCATCTTGAACTCGTGTGTGGGCGCC
This sequence comes from Streptomyces sp. NPDC005483, assembly GCF_040606035.1. Lineage (NCBI taxonomy): Bacteria > Bacillati > Actinomycetota > Actinomycetes > Kitasatosporales > Streptomycetaceae > Streptomyces > Streptomyces sp. NPDC005483. The sequence goes on along the minus strand of NZ_JBEXEA010000015.1, from coordinate 37,999 downwards.
GCGTAGTCGAGCTCCTGGACGTCGCCCGGGACGATGATCGCGGTGGGGCAGCGGCGGGCGTACGCGGTACGGATCGCCCGGTCCAGGACGTTCGGCAGCTGCTCGGGGACCGTCACCGTCTCCACGAACTCCGAGGCGACGTCCTTGAACAGGGTGTGCAGGTCCACCTCCTGCTGGTACGACCCGCCCATCGCGGTGCGGTGCGTCTGGCCGACGATCGCCAGCACCGGCACATGGTCCAGCTTCGCGTCGTACAACCCGTTGAGCAGGTGGATCGCGCCGGGCCCCGAGGTCGCCGCGCACACTCCGATGCGCCCGCTGAACTTGGCGTAACCGACCGCCTCGAACGCGGACATCTCCTCGTGCCGCGACTGCACGAACCGTGGCTGGTTCCCGGCCCGGCCCCAGGCCGCCAGCAGGCCGTTGATGCCGTCGCCCGGATAGCCGAAGACGTGGTCCACCCCCCACTCGCGCAGCCTCTCGAGGATGTGATCGGACACCTTGGTGCTCATGGGCTGACCTCCCGGACATGGATGGCACAGGCAGCAGCCGTACGAGTCACCCTGCCCGCCTCCGGAAAACCTGGCCCGGTGTTTGGCCCGCGGGGCCGGGGGCAGGCGCACTCACAGTGCTTCGGACCGGAGGCACCGTCCGTGGGAGCGGCGACCTGCCGCCACGGCCGCGCCTGTCCGCACACGGACGCGCTCCCCACGGCGACCGTCCGCCCCAGAGCACGACTAGGGAGTTGCGACGCTGATGCCCACCCCAGTGAGCGCGAAGCACCACCCGCACGACGACGCACCCGACACGGCCGAAGCCTTCCGCAGGCTCGCCGCGCTGCCCCCGGGACCCGAACGAGACACCCTGCGCGGACGGATCGTCGAGGCCTGGCTGCCCATGGCCGACCGCCTCGCCGGACGCTTCCGCAGCCGCGGCGAGAGCTTCGACGACCTGCGCCAGGTCGCCGCCCTCGGCCTGGTCAAGGCCGTCGACCGCTACGACCCCGCCCGCGGCAACGCCTTCGAGAGCTACGCCGTCCCCACCATCACCGGCGAGATCAAGCGGCACTTCCGCGACCACATGTGGACCCTGCACGTGCCGCGCCGGGTCCAGGACCTGCGCAACCGCGTCCGCTTCGCCTCCCAGGACCTCGCCCAGACCATCCCGGGACGCAGGCCCACCGTCGCCGAGATCGCCGAGCACGCGAACATGAGCGAGGAGGACGCCCTGGTCGGCCTCGGGGCCCTGGAGAGCTTCACCGCCCTCTCCCTCGACGCCGAACTGCCCGGCAGCCAGGACGGCTACTCGCTCGCCGACGCCCTCGGCTCGGCCGATCCCGCCCTGGACACGGTCGTCGACCGCGAGTCCGTCAAGCCCCGCCTGGCCGCCCTGCCCGAGCGGGAGCGCGCCATCCTGTACATGCGCTTCTTCGGCGACATGACCCAGAGCCGGATCGCCGAGCAGCTGGGCATCTCCCAGATGCACGTGTCCCGGCTGATCAACCGCTGCTGCGGACGGCTGCGCGAGCAGATCATGCGCGACGCCACCGGCTGACGGGAGCGCACCGAAGGAACGACTCCTTCGGCGCCCGGCGTCACCCACTCGGCCCTCCCCGTCCCGCCAATGGCCTCCGGCCGCGCGCGGGACGGGGAGGGCCGGGCTGTGATGACCGTGGGCGCGACCGTCGTGCCCACGGTCCAGTCGTCGTGACCCCGCCGCCAGACGACGGGCCCCGCAGCCGTCGGCCGAAGGAGTCCACCCCATGCGCCGCACCGCCCGTCTCCGGGCCCTGTCCGTCGTCCTCCCCGCGCTCGGGATCACCCTGGGCGCCGCCGCGCCGAGCGCCTTCGCGGAACCGGCCGCGGAGGTCAGCCCCACCAGTGTCCAGCCGGGCGGCAGTGTCACCGTGTCCGTCACCTGCGACCCCGGCACCGGGACGCCGCCCGCCACCGTCGACGCCACCTCGGAGGCATTCGAGTCGCAGACCGTAAAGCTGCAGCTGGTGCCCGCCGCCAACGACGACAAGGTCTCCGGGCCCGCCTACAGTGGCTCCGCGCGCATCTCCGCCGACCAGGAACTCCAGGACGGTGCCGGCGGTGCCGGCCCGGACTCCGCGTGGACCGTCGAGGGCACCTGCCCGACCGCGGACCGCGCGCCGGGCAAGGCCTGGAGCGCCACCTTCACCGTCACCCGCGGTACCACCCCCGACACCAGCCACCGCCCGTGCACCGAGCCGCACACTCAGCCATGGACCGAGCCGCGGACCGAGCCGCGGACCGAGCCGCGGACCGAGCCGCGCACCGAGCCGGGCACAGAGCCGCGGACCGAGCCGGGCACCGAGCCGGGCACCGAGCCGCGGACCGAGCCGCGGACCGCCGGCTGCGACCCCGCCGCCGTCCAGAGCCCCGTTCGCGCCGGGCAGGGCGGCTCCTTCAGCGACTCGGTGCCCGCCCTGGTCACCGGAGGCGTCCTGATCGCGGGCGCCGCCGCGGGCGCCGTCTACCGGCTGCGCCGCAAGACCCCCGCGACGGACGTCTGAGATCGAAACCTCAGGTCCGTGTGACAGGCGCAACCCGCGCGCCCGCCCATGGGCGGGCGGCTCCGTGGGTACTCGGAGCGCGAGAAACGCGCCAGGCGCGGGGGGACGAGACGGCGGACCGGACGAGCCACCGGACAGCGCCTTACGGAGGTGACCATGCGGACCGACCCGGAGGGCCACGGCCCCGTCCGCTACGGCCCTCCGCTGCCCGACGACGGGCTGCCCGTACTGCCCGAACTCACCGCGGTCCTCGCCGCCGCGGCCGTTCGCTCCCGCGCCGAACCGGTCGGCGGCGGCACCCCGCTCCTGGAGGCCGCCTGCGCCTACGCGGCCCGGCGCGGCCTGCCCGCCGAACCCGACCACATGGTCGCCGCCCCCGGCGCCCCCGCCCTCCTGCTCGCCCTGACCGCCGCCCTCGGCGGCGACGTCCTGGTGCCCCGTCCCTGCGCCGCCTGGTGGGCGCCCTACGCACGCCTGCTGGGCAGGCCCGTCTTCCACGTGGCGACCCCCGCCGAGTGCGGCGGTGTCCCGGATCCGTACGCCCTGCTGGAGACCGTGCGCCGGGTGCGGGCCGAGGGCGGTGACCCACGGCTGCTGGTGCTGTCCGTGGCCGACGACCCCACCGCCACCGTCGCCCCGCCCGAGGTGCTGCACGAGGCCGTCGAGGCGGCGGCCGGGGAGGGCCTGCACCTGGTCAGCGACGAGACCTGGCGCGACACCGTGCACGCCCCGCACGAGACGGTCCTGCTCAGCCCCGCCGAGATGCTGCCCGACCGGGTCACCGTCGTCACCGACCTGGCCGGCAGCCTGCTCCCGACCGGCTGGCCCGCCGCTTTCGCCCGCTTCCCGGCGAACGGCGGCGGCCTGCGTGCCCGCGTGCTGGACATCCTGACCGCCCTCGGCGCCCACATCGCCGCCCCCGTCGCCGCGGCCGCCGCCCACGCCCTCACCGAGCCCGAGCCGGTCACCGCCCGCCGCGCCGCCGTAGGACACCTCCACGCGCGCGTGGCCACCGCCGCGCACTCCGTGGTCGTCGCCGCGGGAGCGCTCTGCCGGCCCCCGCGGGCCGGCCGCCATCTCTACGTCGACCTAGGCCCCCTGCGCCCCGCGCTCACCGCGCGGGGCGTCGGCGACGCCCAGGACCTGGAGGACTTGCTCACCGCCCGGCTCGGCATGCCCGCACCCGGCGGCCACCGCTTCGGCGACGACCTCGGCGCGCTGCGCGTACGGCTGTCCACCGGCCCCCTGCTGGGCGGCTCGGACGAGGAACGCGCGGAATGCCTCACGTCACCCGCGCCGTTGGAACTGCCACATGTGCAACGCGCGTTGAACACCCTGGAGTCGGTCTTCGACGACCTCCGCGACGACGCTCAGCGATGGGAGCCTCCTCGATGACGCAGCAGTCCGAGTCGACCACGAGCACGCGAGTGGCCGACGAGCCCGTGACCCCATCCTCCTTCGTGCCGCCGTCCCCGCCGCTCGCCGAACCCCGCCCCCTGGGGGAGCGCAGAGCGTGGCCGAAGTCCTTCCATGACCGGCTGACCGCCCCGCTGCCCAGCCTGAAGGCCATGGCCCGCTTCGCCCGCGAAGGCGCCGTACGGCCAGGACCGGAGGGCCTCGCCGACATCCCGAGGCTGCCCTACGCACCCGCCCCGCTGCCTGCCGTCGACGCCCGCACGATCGCCGTTTCCTGGGCGGGACACGCGAGTTGGGTGGTGCGGATCGGCGGCCTGACCGTCCTGACCGACCCCGTCTGGTCCCGTCGCATCCTCGGCACCCCGGCCCGCATCACCCCGGTCGGCATCGACTGGGAGGCCCTGCCGCGCGTCGACGCGGTCGTCATCAGCCACAACCACTACGACCACCTGGACGCCCCGACCCTGCGCCGCCTCCCGCGCGACACCCCGGTCTTCGTCCCGGCAGGCCTGGCCCGCTGGTTCCACCGCCGCCGCTTCACCGCGGTGACCGAACTCGACTGGTGGGAGGCGGCCGAACTGGACGGTGTCCGCTTCGACTTCGTCCCCGCCCACCACTGGTCCAAGCGCTCCCTCACCGACACCTGCCGCACCCTGTGGGGCGGCTGGGTCCTCACGGCCGAGGACGGCCAACGCGTCTACTTCGCCGGCGACACGGGCTACGGCCACTGGTTCTCCCGCATCGGCCACCGCTACCCCGGCATCGACCTCGCTCTCCTCCCCATCGGCGCCTACGACCCCCGCTGGTGGCTCAGCGACGTCCACTGCGACCCGGAGGAGGCGGTGCGAGCCGCCCAGGACCTGGGCGCCCGTCGCATGGCCCCCATGCACTGGGCGACGTTCGTGCTGTCGGCGGAACCGGTCCTGGAGCCGTTGACGAGGGTCAGGGAGGCGTGGGAGATGGCCGGCCTGGACCGCGAGAACCTGTGGGACCTGCCCATCGGAGGCTCACGGGTGCTGGAGCGCCCCTAGGAGCGGGTGCCTCTAGGACCGAACCCGCTTCCACACACTCGGCGCCGCGCTGATCGCCACGGTCAGCGCGACCGCCGCCAGCACACCCTCCCAGGGCTCCTTGAACAACGACCCGCCCAGAATCCCGATCAGCTGATACGTCACGGCCCACGCCAGACAGGCCGGCAGATTCCCCCGCACGAACCGCCGCAACGGCCACTCGGCCATGAGGCACGCCAGCATCACGGGAATCCGCCCCGCCGGCACCAGCCGGGAGAGCACGAGGACGGCCACCCCATGGTCGGCCAGCTTCCCCTGCGCCTGCGAGAGCCGCTCCTCCGGCGCCCGGGACCGAAGCGCCTCCAGCCACCGCGAGCCGTTCTTCGACTTCATCCCGCGCCGCCCCAGCCAGTACAGGGTGATGTCCCCGAGGAACGCGGCGGTGGAGGCGGTGACGAACACGAACAGCATCGAGAGAGGCGCCGTCCGGTGAAACGCCACGACGGCCGCCGAACTCACCAGCGCCCCCGTAGGCACCACCGGTATCAACGCCCCCAGAAACACCAGCAGGAACAACGTCGGATACCCGATCGCCTGCCCGGCGGCCCCGGGCGTCGCCCCCGTGGTGGCGGTCGCGAGCCACGTCACCGAGCGACCTCCGGCCGCACGCTCTCCCCGTGCTCCAGCCGGTGCACGTCCACCGCGGGCGCGAACCGAGCCGCCAGCCGCACGAATTCCGCGCCCGGAGCGTGGAACTCGTGCGGCCGTACTGCGTCCATCCCGATCGGCCAGTACGTCCCGTAGTGCACCGGCACCGCACTGCGCGGCCCCAGCCGCGCCAGCGCCTGGGCCGCGCGCCCCGCGTCGAGGTGCCCCTCCCCGAGATACGGCCCCCACCCGCCGACCGGCAACAGCGCCACGTCGACCGGGCCGACCTCCTTGGCCATGTCGTCGAACAGCCCGGTGTCCCCGGCGAAGTACGTCCGCGCCGAGCCCTCGACGACGTAACCGAGCGCGGGGGAGCGGTGCGGCCCCAGCGGCAGCCGCCGCCCGTCGTGCCAGGCGGGCACCGCGCGTATCAGCAGGTCGCCGACGCGCCGCTCGTCGCCGGGCGCCACCTCGTCCACCCGCAGATGGGTGAGCCGGCGCAGCCCCGGCACCTGGAGTGGTGCGCCCCGGGGCACGAGCAGGCGCGTGCCCGGCCCCAGCCGCGCCAGCGAGGGAACGTGCAGGTGGTCGGCGTGCAGATGGGAGACGAGGACCACGTCCGCCCGCCAGGCGTCCGGCGGGGGCACCGCCCCGCGGCGCCGGCGCAGATGCGCGAGCCGGCGGGTGAACAGAGGGTCGGTGAGCACACGTACGTCCGAATCCGTGACCGTGCAGGTGGCGTGGCCCCACCAGGTGATCTCCACCGGCACCTCTTTGCCTCCTTCGTGCGACTCCCCGAAGCCTACGGGCTGGAGTATGGTCGGCGGCGAAACCCGGAGGTGAGGGGGACACCATGGGAGCGGTCCATGTCACGGCGATCGCGAGTCTGACGCCGCTGGAGGAGCTGGACGCCGATCCCTTCCTGGTGGACTCGCGCAGCCAGCACGCGATGTGCGCGCGCTGGGCCGCCGAGCGGGGATACACCGTGCGGCGGGAACTGCTGGTGCGGGGCCTGCGCGCCGACCACTGCGTGCTGTGGGACGGGGTGCGGGCGGGACGGGATCTCTTCGTCGCCCCCAGCCGCCGGGTCCTGGAGAGCGCCCTGTCCTCCGTCGAGGAGTTCACCGCGGAGTGCGCCCGCCGCGGGGTACGGGTGGAGACGGTGGGCTTCGCGGAGCCCCTCTACGACGCCCAGATGAAAGCCAGGGTGCACCGCAGGCTGTCGATGCCGACGGCGGGATACGACGGCCGTTAGCCACCCGTATGACACGCTGGTCCCAGCGCCCGCACCGACGACGGGCCAGGACGTGAGGTGTGCGGGGCGTGGGTGCGGGGCGTTGGCGGCGGATCGCCAGTCAGGTCGGGCGGAGCGTCACGGTATGGGTCGTCTCCACCTTGACGATGCTGGTGCTCGCGGGCATCCTGCCGGACTTCCGGCTCCAGTCCCCGACCGGTGACAGCGCGACCCGGATCGCGGTCACGGCGGCGTTCGGCGCCGGTGCCTTCGGGGTGCTGTCGGCCGTCGTGTGGCCGCTGCTCGTACGGCTCTTCCTGCTCGTGCCGACGCTGGTGCTCGGCCTCCTCGTCTTCTTCCTCAACGGGGCGCTGCTGCTGCTCGCCCTGCGTCTCAACCCCGCCGAGCGCGGCGACGCCGCCCCGGAGACCGCGGTCGTGGTCGCCGCCGTGATGTCCGCGGTCGCCTCCGCCACCGGCGGTGCCCTCGCGGTCCGCGACGACGACGCCTACCGGCGCCGGCTGTACCGTCTCGCCGACCGCCGCCGCAGGAGCGGCCCCGTGGGCCCGGCCACCCCCGGTACGGTCTTCCTCCAGCTCGACGGCGTGGGCCACGACGTCCTGCTGGCCGCGGTCGGCAAGGGCCTGATGCCCACGATCGCCCGCTGGATCGGCCACAGCGGCACACCCGGCCGCGCGGTGCGGCCCACCCACCGGCTCACCTCCTGGCGCACCGACTGGTCCAGCCAGACCGGCGCCAGCCAGCTCGGCATCCTGCACGGCAGCAACCACGACGTCCCCGCCTTCCGCTGGTACGAGAAGGACCGCGGCGAGGTGATGGTCTGCAACCGCCCGACCAGCGCCGTCGAACTCCAGCACCGGGCCGTGGAACAGACGGGGCACGACGGACTGCTCGCCGTCGACGGCGCCAGCCGCGGCAACCTCTTCTCCGGAGGCGCCGAGGAACAGGCACTCGTCCTGTCCATCGCCACCCGCCGCCGCAGCCGCGAGACCCGCTCCCGAGCCGGCTACTTCGCGTACTTCTCCGACCCCGCCAACGCCGTGCGCACCGCCCTGTCCTTCTTCGCCGAGGTCGGCCGCGAGATCGGCCAGTCGACCCGCACCCGGGCCCGCAAGGAGCGCCCGCGGGTGGGCCGCGGCGGCCTGTATCCCCTGGTCCGCGCCTTCGCGACCGTCGTCGAGCGCGATGTCGTGGTCGCCGCCGTCATGGGCGACATGCTCGCGGGCCGTACGGCCGTCTACGCCGACCTCGTCGCCTACGACGAGGTCGCCCACCACTCCGGGCCGACCAGCCGCGACGCGGCGAAGGTCCTGGAGCGCCTGGACCGTTCGCTCGCCCTGATCGCGAACGTCGCCGAGCACGCTCCGCGCCCGTACCGGATCGTTGTCCTCTCCGACCACGGCCAGAGCCGCGGCGAGACCTTCCGCACCCGCTACGGGCTCACCCTCGGTGACCTGGTCCGGGCCGGCTGCGGGCTGCCCGTGTCGCGCAAGGCCGAGCGCACCCACAGCGGGGCCGAGGCCCGTGCCGCCGTCCGTGCCGCGCTGCGCAGGCCGGGGAAGGAGGGGCGGCGCGAGCAGTACCGGCCCGCGCGTGACTCGGAGCCGATCGTGCTGGCCTCGGGGAATCTCGGACTGGTGTCCTTCCCCGATGTGGATCACCGGATGAGCAAGGAGGAGATCGACGCGCGGCACCCGGCGCTGCTGACCACGCTCGCCAACCATCCCGGCATCGGGTTCCTCCTGGTGCGCAGCGAGGAGCACGGCGGGGTGGTGCTCGGGCCGTTCGGCACGGAGATCCCGCTGGAGCGACTGGACGAGAATCCGGGGCCGTTGGCCGACTTCGGGCCGGGCGCGGTCGAGGCGGTACGGCGTACGCACTCCTTTCCGCACACCGCCGACATCATGGTCAACTCGTGGTACGACCCGGCGGAGGGGGAGGTGCTGGCCTTCGAGGAACAGATCGGGTCGCACGGTGGGCTGGGGGGCGCCCAGGGGAAGCCGTTCCTGTTGTCGCCGCTCGCCTTGTCGGCGCCGCCGGAGGGGCTTGCCGGGGCGGAGGGGGTCCACCAGGTGCTGCGGGGGTGGCTCGATGAAGCGGGGGGTCCTCAAGTGCCGGTGGGGAAGGCTGAGGAGAAGGCCGCGTAGTTCGTCGTCTGCCGCCGGGAGGACTGCCGGTTCGCGCCCCGCGACGGGCTCGTGGTCGTCGACTCCGACAGCGACCTGCACCCCGATGCCGTTGCGGTGTCCCACACACCGACCGGGCCGGGCCACCGAGGTGCCGACAGCGCTCGGGCGCCTGCGCGGGGTGACGGGCGCCGCCGCCCACCCCGACCGGCTCGCCGAGCCCGCCGCCTGGGCCTGCTCGCTCGCCCACGCCGTCCTGCACCTCGGTTTCGGACACGTCCCGGCGGTGAAGGGCGAAACGCACCCAGCCCGACCGCTTCGACCTTGCCGCCCGCCGCGTCGTCGTCAACCGCTTCCTGCTCGGCTCCACACTCACCCGGCCTGTCCTCCGAGGAGGTCTACGACCACATCGCCGGCGATCTGCGCCGCGTGCGCCGACCGGCCGCCCTGCGCGGCAAGGGCGCCGGCGACATCCTCGGCGACCCACTCGGCTCTCCCCGCGACTGCGTCGACCTCGACGAGTTCTACCGCCGGGGCTTCGCCCAGGGCCTCGACCTGCACCAGCGGCAGGAGCGCGGCTTCCTGTCCGGCGGCCTGGTCGAGGAGATCCGGGCACTCAGCCATCCGCCGCTGCCCTGGGACGCGCGACCGGCCCGCTGGTTCGACGAGTTCGTGCCCAGCCCCCAGCCCGTGCTCCTACGCCCGTCCCTCGCGCCGTCAGTCCTCCACCCCCGACATCCCGCGCGCGGGCCGGTACTTCCCGCCCTGGAGATCGCCCTCCCTCAACCTTCGGCGTGGTCCTGGACACCTCCGGGACGTACCGGCCGCCCGGGTCGTGTTCTGCGACGCTGCCCGGCACGACGCCGGCTGTCTGCCCGTCACCGAGATCGCCGAGCGGGTCCCCGGGGCTGCCGCGGCGGCACTGTCCTGCAAGTCCGGCATCGACCTGCTGCACCGCGCCGACGACCTCCCCGCGAGCACGCCTGTCTGATCCCGCAGGGGGCCGGGCTGCCGTTCACCGCACGTGGGCCGGTCTTCCGCGTGAGCTGAGCCGTAGTGTGATCGGATGGTTCCCGTACCCCCGTCAGCGGGACCACACGAAAGGACTGACCGTGGCTACCACGCGCTCCGCACACACCGTCTGGGAAGGCAACCTCCTCGAGGGGAGCGGTGTCGTCAACTTCGACTCCTCCGGTGCCATCGAGGCACAGCCGGTCACGTGGGCCTCGCGCTCCCAGGACGCCAACGGCAAGACCAGCCCCGAGGAGCTGATCGCCGCCGCGCACTCCAGCTGCTTCTCCATGGCGCTGTCGCACGCCCTGAACGGCGCGGGCACCCCGCCCACCAAGCTCACCACCTCCGCCGACGTCACCTTCCAGCCCGGCGAGGGCATCACCGGCATCCACCTCACCGTCGAGGGCACCGTGCCGGGCCTGGACGAGGAGGGGTTCGCCGCCGCCGCGGACGACGCCAAGGCCAACTGCCCGGTCAGCCAGGCCCTGAAGTCCGTCCCGATCACCCTGGACGCGAAGCTCGCCTGAACCCGCAGGCACCGGGTCGCGCAGGCCGCTCGTCCGGGGCGGTCTGCGCGCCCGGGCCCGGGCGGGAAGACCAGGGTGGGGGAAGGGACGCGATGATCACGGGAACAACGGCCGGCGACACGGCGGAACTCGACTCCGGGAGCCGTCAACTCACCCGCGTCCTGGTGCTGTTCAGCCTCAGCGGCGGCCTGGACCCGCGAGGACCCTCGCTCGGCAGCCTCGTCGAGCGGTTCGACTTCGGCCGCTTCGCCCTGCACCTGAAGTCCAGCGCGGCGGTGCTTCCCGTGCCGGTGCTCGTGGAGGACGTGGCGCCCGGGGAGCTGCGGCTGCCCCACGGGGACCGCGGACTCGCCCTGGACACGGCCGAGTTCGCCGTTCTCGCCACCCCCCGCGGTGACATCACCCTGGTCCTCGACTGCGAGTTCGCCGGTCCGACACCCCCCGACGCGCTCGCCGCATGGCTCGCCGACACCTGCTTCGACCGGGACCTGATCACGCTCGGCGGCCGGCCGCTGCTCGACGTGCTGGGAGAGCGGCTCGCGCCCCCCGAGCCACTCGCCTTCGGCCACAACGTCCACCAACTCGTCTTCCCCGGCGGGGAGTTGCGTGAGGAACTGCTCGGCGTCGACGCGGCCCGGCAGTCGGCCGTGCTGAACGAGATCGTGTACCGCGGCCGGATGGCCACGGCGGAACCGCCCCACCTCAGGAACCACGGCGCCACACTCTCCGCGCACGGCCGCGGTGTCTCCGTCCACGCCGGCTGGGCCGAGCACGTGGAGAACGGCCTGACCCTGGTCGCCATCGGCATAATCTCCGCGCTCGCCGTCCTCCAGCGCACCCGGCTGGCCGCCTTCGAGACGATGCGAGCGAACGAACAGGCCGCGGCGAGCTCGCCGTACGAGATCCGCTCGCTGATCTCACAGCTGTCCGCGGGGGTCAACGAACTCCAGCTGGACCTGGCCTTCGGGGTGGAGGCGTACGTCGACAGCCTGCTGATCCCGGATATGGTCATGGAGGCCTTCCAGTCGTCCCTGCGGGACGCGTTCGGCATCCGCGACAGCCTGGACAACTCGGCCCGCATGGTGGAGCGGCTGACCTCGGTGATCAGTGCCCGCTCGGCGGCCCTGGACGCCGAGCTCTCGGAGCGCGACGACCGCCGGGACCGTACGGTGTCCGTGCTGGTCGCGATCGCCACCCTGATCGCCCTGCCGCCGACGCTGCTGCTCGCGTTCTTCGGCGTCAACGCCACCACCGTGAACACCCACCGCTCGATCTTCGACGCGCACTACCTCCCGGCGTACCTCCTCGCCTGGGTTCCCTTCCTCGTCCTTGCCGCGATCGGATACGTCCGGATGATCCGCACCGGCAGACGCTCCGGCTCCCTGCTGACCCCGGCCGCCCCGATCTCCGCCCAGCGCCCACCGTCCGGAAGCTGACCGCCGTATGTCCCGACGACCAGCAGCCGTCTCCGCCCATCGGGGCGGGTCCGAGCGTGCCGGCGCCGCGACCTGGGAGGCGTACGAGGACGCGATCCGGTCCGGGGCGGAGTACGTCGAGTTCGACGTCCGGCGTACGGCCGACGGGGTCTTCGTCGTCCACCACGACCCCCGGGCGGGGCGCACCGGTCCGCTGCTCGGCGAGATCACCCATGCCGAGCTCAGCGACCGGGCCGGTTACCCTGTGCCGGTCGTCGACGAGGTCATGTCCCTGATCGCGGGCCGGATGGCCGGCCATCTGGACCTCAAGGAGACCGGCTACGAGCGCGAGCTGATCGACCGGGCGGTCGCCCTGCTCGGAGCGGACGGCTTCGTCGCCACCACCCTGGAGGACCGTTCCGTCGCCGCCATCGCGCGGACCTTCCCGCGGGTGCGCACGGCCCTGTCCCTGGGTCGGGACGGCAAGGAGATCGCCCGCTCCCGGCTGGCCGGCGTCCGGCTCAGCGAGCTGCTGCCGATGCGCCGGGTGCGCGCCTGCGGCGCGAGCGGGGTGGCCGTGCACCAGCGGCTGGCCCGCGCCAACGTGCTCCGTGAGGCCGTCCGGCACGACCTGTTCACCATGGTCTGGACGGTCAACGACGACCGCCTGATGCGGGCGTTTCTCGACCATCCGCGCGTCGATGTCCTGATCACCGACCGGCCCCGGCGGGCCGTCGCACTGCGGGCGGAGCCGAGCGAAGAGCGTTCCCCGGGGTACCCGTCCCATTGACAAGAAAGCACTCAAGTTTTGTGCTGGAGTTCGGGACGTTTCCTGGCGGAAGGGAACTGCGATGGGACGTGCGGTCGGGATCGATCTCGGTACCACGAACTCGGTGGTGGCCGTGCTGGAGGGCGGTGAACCCACGGTTGTCGCCAACGCGGAGGGGGCCAGGACCACACCGTCGGTCGTGGCCTTCGCCAAGAACGGCGAGGTGCTGGTGGGCGAGGTCGCCAAGCGGCAGGCCGTGACGAACATCGAGCGCACCGCGCGCTCCGTGAAGCGGCACATGGGCGACGGGAGCTGGCGCTTCCCGGACCAGGGCGACATCGACGGCACCCGGTACCGGGCGCAGGAGCTGTCGGCGCGGGTCCTGCAGAAGCTGAAGCGGGACGCCGAGTCCTATCTCGGCGAGGACGTCACCGACGCCGTGATCACGGTGCCCGCCTACTTCGACGACACCCAGCGGCAGGCGACGAAGGAGGCCGGGGAGATCGCCGGGCTGAAGGTCCTGCGGATCATCAACGAGCCCACGGCGGCCGCGCTGGCGTACGGCCTCGACCGGGGCGAGGAGCAGACGGTCCTGGTCTTCGACCTCGGCGGCGGCACCTTCGACGTGTCCCTGCTGGAGATCGGCGACGGGGTCATCGAGGTCAAGGCGACCAACGGCGACACGCACCTGGGCGGCGACGACTGGGACCAGCGGGTCGTCGAGCACCTCGTGAAGAAGTTCCGGGGGCAGTACGGCGTCGACCTCGGCAAGGACAAGATGGCGCTGCAGCGGCTGCGCGAGGGGGCCGAGAAGGCGAAGATCGAGCTGTCGTCGTCCTCCGAGACCACGATCAACCTGCCCTACATCACCGCCTCCGCCGAGGGGCCCCTGCACCTCGACGAGAAGCTGACGCGCGCCCAGTTCCAGGAGCTCACCGCCGATCTGCTCGACCGCTGCACGACCCCCTTCCACCAGGCGGTCAAGGACGCGGGCATCAAGCTCTCCGCGGTCGACCACGTGATCCTCGTCGGCGGCTCGACGCGGATGCCCGCGGTGACCGACCTGGTCAAGGAGCTCACCGGCAAGGACCCGCACAAGGGGGTCAACCCCGACGAGGTCGTGGCGGTCGGGGCGGCGCTCCAGGCGGGGGTCATCCGCGGCGACGTGAAGGACGTGCTGCTGCTCGACGTCACCCCGCTGTCCCTGGGGATCGAGACCAAGGGCGGCATCATGACGAAGCTCATCGAACGCAACACCACGATCCCCACCCGCCGTTCGGAGATCTTCACGACCGCCACCGACAACCAGCCCTCGGTCGGCATCCAGGTCTACCAGGGCGAACGCGAGATCGCCGCGTACAACAAGAAGCTCGGCGTCTTCGACCTCACCGGGCTCCCGCCGGCGCCCCGGGGCGTCCCCCAGATCGAAGTGGCCTTCGACATCGACGCGAACGGGATCATGCATGTCTCGGCGAAGGACCTCGCGACCGGGCGCGAACAGAAGATGACGGTGACGGGCGGATCGGCGCTCCCCAAGGACGACATCGACCGCATGATGCGCGAGGCCGAGCAGTATGCGGAGGAGGACCGCAACCGGCGCGAGGCCGCCGAGACCCGCAACCAGGCCGAGCAACTCGTCTACCAGACCGAGAAGTTCGTCCGGGAGAACGAGGACAAGGTTCCCGCCGAGACGAAGACGGAGGTCCAGTCGGCGGTCTCCGAACTGAAACAGCTCCTGGAGGAGAACGCCGACACCGCCACCCTTCGGGGCGGCGTCGAGAAGCTCGCCTCCGTCAGCCAGAAGATGGGCCAGGCGATGTACGCCCAGGCCCAGCAGCAGCCCCCGCGGGACGAATCCGCCTCACCGCCGCAGGACGAGGAGGGCGTGGTCGACGCGGAGATCGTGGACGACGAGAAGGACCAGAAGGGCGGCGCCGCCTGAGACTCCGTCAGATCTGGCTCCTCTCCCAGCCCGGTGACCGGCAGGGTGTCATCGGCGCACCCCCGTGGGGAGCGTGACGCACACGGCGTCGAGGACCGTCGCGTAGGGCGTGCCGAAGTCGGTGAGCCTGGAGCGGAGTTGCTCCAGGCCGTCCCGGTACTCGGTGAGCAGGCCGAGGTCTCCCGTCCGGGCCGTGAACTCCAGCACCGCGGGCAGGAAGTCCGGCAGCTCCTCACCGGCGAACTCCAGACCGGCGGCCCGGTAGACCTCCTCGAGGCGGACCAGCGGCATCCCGCGCCGCCGGGTGTCCCCGTCCTGCCACCGGCTCAGATACAGACCGTGCCGGTACTTGACGTCGAAGACCCGCACATAATGCGCCGCCAGCTCCTGCGCGGGCGTCAACGCCGCGTGGTCCACGAACTCCCGCAGCTGCGGGGCGGCTTCGCGCAGCAACGCCAGCCGCGCGCGGAAGTCGTCGTCGGGATACGTCAGGCAGAGCGCCGCCGCCTGGTAGAGCACTGCGTCCGAGGGCATCACGCCTCCTCCGCGTCGTCCGTGGTCTGCCGTCCGCGCAGCAGGTGGAAGTTCTCCACCGACACCAGCGGCAGCTGCCTGCGCCCCGAGTCCTGCCCGAAGGGCCCGTCCTCGCCCATGCCGGGGCCGTCCGCGTGGTCGAGGCTGCACGTGTCCGGCAGCGCCGGCTCCTCGAGCCCTCGGGGCGGTCTGGGCCCACCGACGGATAGTCCGTCTGCTGGGTCTCCCAGGTGATGATGCCGTCCTTGACGTACACCTTCCAGCGGCACGAGCCGGTGCGGTTCACGCCGTGCGTGGAGGTCACGACCTTGTCGTGGCTCCAGCGGTCGCGGTAGAAGGCGTCCGCCTCGCGCCCGCCGCTCAGCTCGATGCTGTGCAGGTCGGGGGAGGCCCGGCCGGGCCGGAAGAACCGCCCTGCCCGCAGCAGCGCCGCGCCGGGCTCCCTCGGCGGTGTCCGGGTGTCGGTCACGTGTGCTCCCTCCGCTGGCCCGCGGCTCGCTTCGAACCTAGGCCGGGGCGCGGGAGCGCACCCGTTCACGGCACCCGTACGGGTCAGACCTTCCGCGCGACCCCCGCGTACACCGACACGATGCCCTCCGCCTGGGCCGCCACGTCCTCCGGGCCCGGACGCCAGCCCGGCACGGGGATCACTCCGGGGCCGAGCAGCTCCAGACTGTCGAAGAAGCGGGAGAACTCGACGAGCGACCGGGGGTGGAAGGGAGTGCCGCTGCGGCGGAACCGCTCGGCCGCCTTCTCGATCGCCCCCGGGCTCAGATCGGGCGTGACCTGCGAGAGGATCACGAAGCTGCCCGGGGCGAGCTCGGCGACGTACCGCTCGAGCAGCCCGTACGCCTCGTCGCCCAGGTAGTGGGTGAGCGCCACCAGGGACAGCGCGACGGGCTGCGAGAAGTCCAGGGTCGCGGCGGCCGGCCGCAGGATGGTGTCCGGGTCGCGGACATCGGCGTGGACGTAGTCCGTGGCGCCCTCAGGGGCGCTGTGCAGCAGGGCCTGCGCGTGCCTCAGGACGATCGGGTCGTTGTCCGCGTACACGACCCTCGACTCGGGGGCGACCTCCTGCGCCACCTGGTGCAGGTTCGGCTGGGTCGGGATGCCGGTGCCGATGTCGAGGAACTGGCGGATCCCGGCCTCTGCGGCGGTCCGCACCGCCCGGTGCATGAAGCGGCGGTTGGCGCGCGCCCCGCGCATCACCGTGCCGTCCACGGCGAGGATCCGGCGGGCCAGTTCCTCGTCCACCGGGTAGTTGTCCTTGCCGCCCAGCCACCAGTCGTACACCCGGGCCGGGTGCGGCCGGCTGGTGTCCATGGCGGGGACTGCGGCGTCGGATCCGGTCATGCGGTGTCTTCTCCCCCTGTGATGGTGGCGTGGCGCACCTGGCGTGGTGTCGTGCGGCCCGCTCAGAAGTCCTCGCGGCGCTCCCGCAGCAGCTTCTTCGTACGCTCGGCCGACGCGGCCCGCGCCGACATGTGGTCCAGGACCTCCAGGTGCGTGGCGACCTCCTGGCGGGAGTCGAGATACAGCGCACCGGTCAGGTACTCCGTGAAGACCAGGTCGGGCAGCTCCGGCTCGGTGAAGCGGAACAGGGAGAAGGGCGCGTACGTCCCCGGGTGCGGGCCCTCCTCGAACTCGCACACCTGGAGCGTGACCCGGTCGCGCTCGGCGAACTCCAGCAGCTTGTCCAGCTGTTCGCGCATCACCTCGGAGCGGATGCTCACCGGGCGGCGCAGCACCGTCTCGTCCATGATCGCCCACAGATGGGGCGCGTTCGGGCGCTCCAGGAGCTGCTGCCGGGCCATGCGCAGCGACACATGCCGCTCCAGCGCCTCGGCGCCCGTCTGCCCGATGGTCCCGGCCTCCATGACGGCACGCGCGTAGTCCTCGGTCTGCAGCAGTCCCGGCACGAAGTGCGGCTCGTAGGACCGGATGATCCCGGCGGAGCCCTCCAGGCTCACGTACAGGCTGAACCACTCCGGCAGCACGTCGTGGAACCGCTGCCACCAGCCCGGCTTGTTCGCCTCCTCGGCCAGCTGCACGAAGGACTCGACCTGTTCCTCGGGCACGCCGTAGGTCTCCAGGAGCACCTGGACGTACGGGATCTTCAGGGCGACCTCGGCCATTTCCATCCGCCGCACGGTCGCGGGGGCCACGCGCAGTACCTGCGCGGCCTCCTCGCGTTTGAGGCCGGCCGCCTCCCGCAGTTCCTGAAGCCGTCTGCCGAGCACCACCTGGCCCACGGTCGGCGCAGGTCGCCGCTCACTCACGCCACGCCTCCCCTACGCGTCGAAGCTTGCGTGCAGTGTGCCATGTTCCGGTGCCGGTCTCACCGGTCACGACCGGTTCCTTCATTACCTCCCGCGTAATCGACCGGGGCGCGGGCCGACGGCATGGTGGAGGCCACGGGTTCCGGGCCGGCGCACTCCGGTCCGGGACCCGCCGTCCGCTTCCCCGTTCCCGACCTCGACGGAGGGTGATTCGCCATGTCCGCGACCCAGCTCACCGCGCTCGCCCGGACCTCGGACCCGCACACCATGCTGCGCCGTTTCCTCGCCCTGGACGCGGCCGTGACCGGTGCGAACGGTCTCGTGTACCTTCTCGGGTCCGGACCGGTCGGCCGGTTCCTGGGCGTCGACTCCGGGCTGCTGCTCGGACTCGGGGCCTTCCTCGTGGCCTACGGCGTCGTCGTGGCCGTCCTCGCCTCGCGCGGTCGTCCGCCGGTGCTCGCCGTGCGTGCCGTCGTCGAGGCCAATCTCCTGTGGGCCGCCGTGAGTTGTGCCGCCCTGGGCCTGTGGTTGTCGCCGACCACGGCCGGTGCGGTGTGGACCGTGCTCCAGGCGATCACCGTCGCCGGGTTCGCACTGCTCCAGTACGCCGCGCTGAAGGTCCGTCAGGGCAACAGTGAGTGAAGGTACTTGACCGTCGCCGGGTCGGCCGGGAGGAACGTCTCGATGGCCAGCTCGGCGACGGTCACGTCCATGGGGGTGTTGAAGGTGGACGTGGACGAGATGAACGACAGCGTCCGGCCTTCGTGCTCGATCCGCATCGGCAGCGCGAAGTAGGGGACCGGCTCGGCAGGTAGGCCGTCGTCGGCCCGTTCCTGGTCCGGCACGGGATAGGCCGCGACCTCCTCGTACAGCTCCCGCAACTGCTCCGACCGGCGCAGGGCGATCTGCCGGCGCATCTGTTCCAGCAGATGCCCGCGCCACTCCCGCAGATTGAGGATGCGCGGGGCGAGGCCCTCGGGGTGCAGGGTGAGCCGCATGGTGTTGAGCGGGGGCCGGAGCAGGGACTCCGGGATGCCGTCGAGGAGCATCATGATCCCCCGGTTCGCGGCCACGACGTGATAGGCGGCGTCGAACACCAGGGCCGGGTAGGGCTCGTAGCCCTGGATCAGCCGCTCGATCCCCTCACGCACGGCGTCCAGCGCCGGATCGTCCAGCGGGGTCTCCGGGAAACGCGGGGCGTAACCGGCCGCGAGCAGCAGCGCGTTGCGTTCCCGCACCGGCACCTCCAGATGCTCGGCGAGCCGCAGCACCATCTCCTCGCTCGGACGCGAGCGGCCCGTCTCCACGAAACTGATGTGCCGGGCACTGGAGTCCGCCCGCAGCGCCAACTCCAGCTGACTGACCCGTCGTTGCTCCCGCCAGGCGCGCAGGAGAGGACCGACGCCCTGGTCGGACGGGGTGGCTGCGGCGGAGTGGGCAATGGTCATACGTACGACCGTAGTCGAGGAGCGGGCGCATGAGCGGGCCGTGGACGAGGGAGAGCGCGGCGCGGTACCGCGCCAGGCTGCGGGGCTGTCTGCCGGGGGGTGCGCTGGGTGACGCCCTCGGCTACCCGATCGAGTTCTCCTCCGTGGACCGCATCCGGCAGGTGCATGGACGGCACGGGATCACCGGGCTGGTGCCGGGGCGTACGGCCGGGTGGGCCTCATCAGCGACGACACCCAGATGACCCTGTTCACCGTGGAGGCCCTGACCCAGGCCCGAGCACGGGAACGGGAACGGGAACGGGAAGGGGGGAGCTGCCAGGGCGACAGGCAGGGCGACAAGCAGGGTGGGCGACAGCCAGGGCGGCGCCTACTCCCTGCTGCTGCGGTTCGCCTACCAGCGGTGGCCGGACAAGGCCCGGCTGTACGCCCGCCGCGCCCCCGGCAACGCCTGTCTGTCCGGGGTGCCCCAGCTGTACGCCCCCGACCCGTGGTCGGCGATCGACGGCGAGCCCGGACCGGTCAGCCCGGACTCCAAGGGTTGCGGGACGGTCATGCGCTCGGCCCCTTCGGCCTGTGCGCGTCCGCCGAGCGGGCCTTCGACATGGCCGCCCACGGCACCCAGATCACCCACGGCCACCCCACCGGCTACCTGGCGGGTGCGGTGCTGCGCACGCTGCGCCTGCTGTGGCCCGGAGAAGGTCGAGTCCCTCGGTGCGGGCTGGGTCGCCGAGGAGGCACTGGCCATCGCCGTCTACAGCGCCCTGGCCGCCGACAGCGTGAAGCACGCGCTGCTGCTGTCGGTCAACGACTCCGGCGACAGCGACTCCACCGGCTCCATCTGCGGCAACCTGCTGGGCGCCCTGCACGGTGACGTCGGCCTGCCGCACGAGTGGGTCCGGCAGGTCGAGGGCCTGGGCCAGGATCGCCGCGCTCGCCGATGACCTTGCCGCCGAGGGTGTCCGGGCCTGACCACCGGGAACGCTCCTGACCAGGGCCGCAGCGGCACGGCTGTGGGACGCTGAGAACACCCCGACCCCCAGGAAGGAGCGAGGCCATGCCCGTCGAACCCCTGTCGCAGAAGGAGATCGAGGACCGGCTCGCGGAACTGCCGGGCTGGTCCGTCGACGACGGCCGCCTCACCCGCTCGTACCACCTCGGCACCCACTTCGCCGCGACCGCGATGGTCGTCCACGTCGCCCAGGTCCAGGAGGAGCTCGACCACCACTCCGACCTCACCCTCGGCTACAACACGGTCGCGCTGTCCGTGCACACGCACAGCGCGGGCGGCGCCCTCACGGAGAAGGACTTCGAGCTCGCGCGGCGGGTCGAGGCGCTCGCCGCCGGCCACGGAGCCCAGTGAGCCGGTGCTCGACTACGACAAGGAGGCCGACGCCTACGACGCCACCCGCGGCGGTGAACCCAGGGCCGCCGCGGCTGCCGACGCCGTACTCGGTCTGATCCCCGCCGACACCCGGCGCCTCCTCGACGTGGCCTGCGGCACCGGGATCGTCACCCGCCGGCTCGCCGCCGCCCGGCCCGCGACCCGGGTGACGGGCGCCGACCTGACGTACGGCATGGCCCGCACGGCCGCGGTACGGCTGCCCGGCGCGGTCGTGCTCGCCGACAGCCGCGCGCTGCCGTTCCCCGACGGGGTGTTCGACGCCGTCACCAGCGTGTGGCTGCTGCACCTCCTCGACCGGCCCGAGGACGTCCGGGCCGTGGTCGCCGAGTGCGCCCGGGTCCTCAGACCCGGCGGGGTGTACGTCACCACCGTCGACAAGGCCGCCGCGCACGACGTGGGCAGCGACATCGACGCGGTCCTCGCCCCGCGCCCGCGCCGACCGGCCCCGGACGCGGCGCCGCTCGTCGAGTCGTACGCCGCCGCCCACCTGCTGCACCCGGCCGGCCGGGCCCGTTTCCCGGGCCGCGGTCAGGTCCGCAGCCCCCGGCGTACCGCCGCCGACCTGCGGCGCGGCTGGTTCACCCTGCTGCCGCCCGGCGACCCGCGCACCGAACGGTTCGCCGAGCGGTTGGAGACACTGCCCGACCAGGAACTCCCGCGCCCCGACCCGATGTTCAGCGTCCGGGCGTTCCGGAAGGCCGGCTGAAGTCCATGGTCCAGTTGGTCACCCAGGTCTCCCCACCGTCGACCGAGAAGGCCTGCTCCCAGTGGGCCGCGGCAGCGGACACGCCGGCCCACACGAACCGCACCCGCACGTCCTTCCCGTCGTACGTGTCGTCGCCGTAGAACTCGCCGCGACCGTTCTCGAAGCGCCCGACGACCGGCGGGAACAGCTTCCCGGTGCGGCTCGCGGCCCAGTTCAGCGACCACTGCCCGGTCTCCCGGTCGAAGAGGCGCAGGGTCACGCCCTTCGCTTCCAGGTGTGGCATGTCGATCTCGTCGACGTTCGCGGCCCCGTCGAACAACGGCAGGCAGCGGCTGGTGGCGGGGAACTCCTCCCAACCGCTGTCCGGGTCGAGGAAGTCGGCGCGGCGGCGGTTGGCGACCTCCCAGTCGCCGTGGAGGAAGACGAAGTCGTGCGGGCTGCTCATGAACGGTCTCCCGTGGTTCCTTCGGGCAGGGAATCGGCCAAGTAGGCCTCGAGGTCCGGGGTTTCGGGCGCGAGCAGGTGCCGGACCCAGGCGTCCCGTTCGTGCCGGATCGGCGGGAGCTCCCACACGCAGCCGATCCAGGGCAGGTCAGGTGTGACGAAGTGCGTGGGGTCGAGGTCCGGACAGCGCAGCGCCGGCTGCCCGGCGGCGGCGCCCCGGAAGTGGAGCACGTTGTCCCACACCCAGCTGTAGGCGTTGAGGTAGGCGCCGGTGTCCGTGCCCCGGTGGAGCACGACGAAGGTCGCGGGCGGAGTGCCGTCCGGCTCCGGCAGCAGCTCCGGGAGGATCCCGTACGCCGCCTTCTCGACGTCGGGAGCGATTCCGGCTGGATCTGAGGTGACGTGGTAGCGCTTGATCTGCCGCCCGGCGACCTCGATCGGCGGTGGCACGGTCAGCAGCTTCTCGGTGAAAGCCATGCGCGGCACGCTAGGCCCGCTTCACTGACACCATGTGTCAGTGAAGTCCAGCCGGCTCGTCTCCATCCTTCTCCTGCTCCAGACCCGGGGCCGGATGACCGCCGCCCAGCTCGCCGAGGAGCTGGAGGTGTCCGTGCGCACGGTCTACCGGGACGTGGAGGCGCTGAGCGCGGCCGGCGTCCCGCTGTACGGCGACGCGGGCCATGCCGGCGGCTACCGCCTGCTCGACGGATACCGCACCCGTCTCACCGGCCTCACCGCGGACGAGGCGGAGGCCCTCTTCCTGGCCGGGGCCCCCGGGCCCGCCGCCGAGCTGGGCCTGGGCTCGGTCCTCGCCGCGGCCCAGCTGAAGGTGCGGGCCGCACTGCCGGCGGAGCTGCGGGCCCACGCGGACCGGATCAGCGGACGCTTCCACCTCGATGCGCCCGGGTGGTACGCGCAGGCCGAGGAGGCGCCGTATCTGACGCAGGTGGCGGAGGCGGTGTGGAACAGCAAAGTGCTGCGGGTGGTGTACCGCCGCTGGGCCGAACCGACCGACGTGGAGCGGAGGTTGGAGCCGTACGGGCTGGTGCTGAAGGCGGGGCGCTGGTATGTGGTCGCCGGGCCGGGGCCGCGCACGTTCCGTGTGGACCAGATCCTCGAACTCTCCGGTGGGGACGAGGAGTTCGCCCGGCCCGAGGACTTCGACCTGGCCGCCTACTGGACGGCTCACCAGCGGGACTTCCATGACCGGCTGTACCGGGACGAGGCGGTCGTGCGACTGGCGCCGGGCGTGCGGCTGCCGAGGGCGGTCGACGACCGTACCGGCTCCGACGGTTGGACCCTCGCCCGGGTTCCCATCGAGTCCGTCGAGCGCGCCCATGGCGAATTCCTGCGCCTGGGCACCGACATCGAGGTGCTGGAACCCCCCGAGCTGCGCGAACGGATGTCCCGGACGATCGCCGAACTGGCCGAAAGGTACGGCAACTCGGCTTCCCCGTGCGGCGACTGAGCGGGTGGAACCCGTCCGCCCCACCGCTTCGGAGGTTCACCCGTGCAGCACCCGCACCCGCGCCCCCACCGCAGACGCCGAGTCCTCGTCTCGGCGGTGACCGCCGCAACGGCCCTCGTGGCCGCGGGACTCACCGTCCTGAACCCCGGCTCCGCCGAGGCCGCCACCGCCCGCCAGGTCGAGAAACTCGACCGGGGTGTGGTCAGCGTGCACACCAGCAGCGGCAACCTGGTCAGCTGGCGCTGGCTCGGCACCGACCCGAACGAGGTGTCCTTCAACGTCTACCGCGCCGGCACGAAGGTCAACCCGACCCCGGTCACCGGCTCCACCAACTACTTCCACTCCGGCGCGCCGGCCGAGGCCGACTACACGGTCCGCGCGATCGTCGGCGGTGTCGAACAGGCCGACTCGGTCCACGCGGTCCAACTCCGCGCCGGCTACAAGGACGTGCCCATCAGCCCGCCGGCCGGCGGCACGACCCCGGACGGCGTCGCCTACACCTACGAGGCCAACGACGCGTCCGTCGCCGACCTCGACGGCGACGGGGCACTGGACTTCGTCCTGAAGTGGCAGCCGACCAACGCCAAGGACAACTCGCAGTCCGGCTACACCGGCAACACGATCCTGGACGGCGTCAAGCTCGACGGCACCCGGCTGTGGCGGATCGACCTGGGCCGCAACATCCGTTCCGGCGCGCACTACACGCAGTTCCAGGCGTACGACTACGACGGCGACGGCAAGGCCGAGGTCGCCGTGAAGACGGCGGACGGCACGGTCGACGGCACGGGCGCGGTGATCGGCAGCTCGTGGTCGGCCGACCACCGCAACTCCAGCGGCTATGTGCTGTCCGGCCCCGAGTACCTGACCATGTTCAACGGCCAGACGGGCAAGGCGATGCAGAGCGTCGACTACGTGCCGGGCCGGGGCACGGTGTCCTCGTGGGGCGACTCGTACGGCAACCGGGTCGACCGTTTCCTCGCGGGGACGGCGTACCTGGACGGCGCGCGTCCCTCGCTGATCATGGCCCGCGGCTACTACACCCGCACGGTGATCGCGGCCTGGGACTGGCGGGGTGGCGCCTTCACCCGCCGCTGGACCTTCGACACCAGTTCCTCGACGAACTCCGGCAAGGGCTACGACGGTCAGGGCAACCACCAGCTGTCGGTCGCGGACGTCGACGGCGACGGCAGGGACGAGATCGTGTACGGCTCGATGGCCGTGGACGACAACGGCTCCGGACTGTGGACCACCAAGAACGGCCACGGCGACGCGCTGCATGTCGGCGACCTCGACCCGTCGCGCGCGGGCCTTGAGGAGTTCAAGGTCGACGAGGACGGTTCGAAGCCGTCGTCCTGGATGGCGGACGCGAGGACCGGCCAGATCATCTGGTCCACTCCCGCCAACGGCGACAACGGCCGGGGTGTCTCCGGGGACATCTGGCCGGGCAGCGCGGGCGCCGAGTCCTGGTCGTCGTCGGAGAGCGGCATCCGCGGCCCCAAGGGCACGGTGGTCGCGACCCGCAAGCCGGGTTCGACCAATTTCCTGTCCTGGTGGGACGGCGACCCCGTCCGCGAACTCCTCGACGGCACCCACATCGACAAGTACGGCACCTCGTCGGACACCCGCCTCCTGACCGGTGCCTCGGTCCACTCCAACAACGGCACCAAGGCCACCCCGTCGCTGTCCGGGGACATCCTCGGCGACTGGCGCGAGGAGGTCGTCTGGCCGACGTCGGACAACAAGGCGCTCCGCGTCTACTCCACGCCGTACGAGACGACGACGAAGATCACGACCCTGCTCCACGACACGACGTACCGCACGGCCCTGGCCTGGCAGAACACGGCCTACAACCAGCCCCCGCACCCGAGCTTCTTCATCGGCGACGGGATGACGACGGCACCCAGGCCGACGGTGTACACGCCGTGAACACCGGTGGGTGCGTGAGCCTTTGGGGAGCCTTGGAAGCCCTCGGGGAGCACGCACCCACCCGGGCGGCTAGCTGAAACCGCCGCTGAAATCGCTGTTGAGCTGCGCGGAGCAGATGTTGTAGCCGCCCTGGGCATGCCCTTTCTTCGTCTCGCCGTTGATGGTGACCGAGCACTGGACGTCCCCGCCGCCCATGAGCTGAGCGGTCACCTGGTAGTAGAGGGCGCCCTCGTCGACGCTCAGCGTCTTCTTCAACGGCAGCCCGTTGCCCTGGAGGTTGGTGCCGTCACTGCCGTAGGTGATGTCGACCCCCGCCGGCGCGGAACCCCACACCTTGAACACCGCCTTGCCACTGGGGGCGGCGTCGCCGCTGTCGGCCGTGTCCGCCTCGGCCTTCGCCTTCGCCGTGGCCGTCGCCGTCCTGGTGACGGTCACCGTCGCAGCGGGCTCCGCCTCGGCGTCGACCTGCGCCGGTGCGGTGACCGTGACGGTGGGGGCGGGCTCGGCGGAGGCCTTCTTGCCGCCGTCGCTGCTGCTGTTGCCCGCGGCTCCGATGCCCACGCCGAGGAGCAGGACGCCCACGGCGACAGGAATGAGTACCCGCTTGCGGGCCCACCCGGGGCGGGGCGCCGACGGAACGGGCGGTGGCCCGAAACCGGGCGGCGGAGGGGCAGGAGGCGGAGGTGGCTGGATGTACGACATGGTCCCCCCTCAGGTTTTTCGTGGGGGAATGAGCGTAACGGGAGTTGCGAAGCAAAGGTGAGAGTCGCGCGGGTGGGGTGATCCGGTTGTGACCTCGGCATTCGACGCGCAGGGAAAGGGCGCGTACCCGGTGCGGCACGCGCCCCCTGTGTTCCCGTCAGGCAACCGTGCAGTTCTGGTCGCCCAACTTGAACGCGGTCGGTTTTCCGTTCGTCCCCGACCAGCTCCCCGTGAAGCCGAAGCTGACGGAGGAGCCCGCCGCCACGTTGGCGTTCCAGCCGACGTTCTTCGCCGTGACCGTCGAGCCCGACTGGGTGGACTCGGCGTTCCAGGTCTGGGAGATCGTCTGGGCGTTGGGGAAGGTCCAGCCGAGTGTCCAGCCGGTCCACGCGCCGGACCCCGTGTTGCTGAGCTGGACGTCGGCCTGGAAACCGCCCGACCACTGGTTGGTGATCTTGTACGTCACCGTGCAGGCGCCCGTGGGAGTGGGATCCGGCGGGTCCGTCGGATCCGTGCCGCCGCCTCCGCCGCTCGTGTCGGACGAGTCGCCGTAGATCACCCCCCGGCCGTTGGTCGAGACGTACACCCGGCCGTACACCCGAGGGTCACCGGTGATCGCCGCGCCGGTCCAACCCCACTGGTGGGCGTCGTCGTTGACGCGGGTCCAGCTCGCGCCCTTGTCCGTGGAACGGAAGATGCCACGCACCCCGCCGATCTTCGCGCTGGTGTACAGCGTCTGGTACGACGCCCCCGTGGCCGCCTTCCCGAAGCCGATCGCGTCGGCCTGGTCGACGTTCGCCAGCTTGGTCCAGCTCGTGCCGCCGTTCGTCGAGTGCCACAGACCGTACGCTCCGTCGCTCGCCCCGCCCGCGAGCCAGACGTCACCCTTCACGCCGGGCAGCGCCTTGAAGCGCACGCTGTCCCCGGCGGGCAGTCCGGTCGCCGCGGACGCCGCGAAGGTCGCCCCGCCGTCCGTACTCACGTAGAACTTCCCGGACTTGAAGCCGTAGAAGGTCTTCGCGTCCACCCGGTCCGACTCCACGATCGCCCCGGCCGGGATCCCGCTCGACGCCGACCAGGACGAACCGAAGCCCGTCGTGTACTGCACGCCCGCACCCTCGGGGCTCCACACGAACCGGCCGCCGTCCGAGGCGGCGGCCACCGTCCCGCCACCGCTCACGCCCGAAGGGTCGGTCCCGGCGAACCAGTTGGCCCCGTTGTCCGTGGAGAACGCGATGTGCGGCCCCGAGTCCAGATTGCCGGTCCGCACGACCGTGTTCGGGTTCGTCTCGGCGAAGTCCAGACTCGTGGTCGTGGTGAAGTTCGGGGACGTGAACATCATCGACGGGACCTTGGTCAGGTCGGTGTGCCGGAAACCGCCGACGTCACCGAGCGCGCTCAGCAGCGGGGCACCCGAGGGCGGCGAGGCCAGGTCGTTGACCGCCGTCTCCTCCAGGCCCTGCACCATCGGCTTGATGGTGAACTGGCTGCCGGAGTCCCAGTTCGTGAGGTTCTCCGTGCCGTAGAGCGTCGCTCCCGTGCCGTACATCATGCGGTTCGAGTTGAACGGGTCGATCTCCAGCGACTCGGTCATCCACCCCAGTTTCGGCGCCTGTTCGGGCGGTGACGGGTTCGCGCCCCAGGTCAGCCAGGGCGAGGACGAGACATCCATCGTGTAGTGGTTCGCGCGGTTGGGGTACGACGAGTAGTCCCACGCCTTCGTCCAGGTCGCCCCGCTGTCGGTCGACCGGAAGATCTGGGTGTCCGGCCACCAGGAGCTGTACGCCGTCGCCATCACCGTGCCGGGTTTCTGCCGGTCCACCGTCAGTCCGCTGAAGCCGTAGTAGGTGTCGGCCTCCGCGACCGGGCTGATGTTCGTCCAGGCGCCGGTCGCCGTCGCGTACCGCCACACCTGGCCCTTGCCGCCGTCGTACGGACCGCTCTTGTCGCTGTAGGAGAGGTACAGATAGCCGCCCGCAGCGTCCAGGACCCCCTTGTGGGCCAGGTAGCCCGTCGGCTGGCCGGCGAGCCGCGTCCAGGTCCCGCCCGCGTCCGTCGAGCGGTACACCGAGTTCTGGAGATCCGCGACGCCGACGTAGATCGCCCGGGTGGCGTTCCCGGACGTACCCGTCGACTCGTCGAAGGTGACCCACACGATGCCCTGGTTGTCGCTGGCGTACCCGCTGGTGTCGCTCGGATCCTGCTGGTAGTTGCCGACGTTGGGGAAGGCGGTCACCTGCGACCAGGTGACCCCGGAGTCCGTGGACCGCCACAGCCCCTTGCCGCTCGGCGCCCCGAGGTACAGCACGCTGTTCTTGTTCGGGTCGACCGCGAGCCGCTCACCCATGCCGCGCCCCGGCATGTTGCCGCCGAGCTTGAAGGGCAGGTCGGTCTTCTGCCAGCTCGCGCCCCGGTTCGAGGAGCGCATGACCGCGCCGTTCGTCGGGTCCCAGCCGTTGGTGTACGTCCCGACGGCCGCGTACACCCTGTTCGGGTCCACGGAGTCGGACGCCAGGCTGACCACGCCGGTGTGCCCCCAGTCGTCCCAGCCGACCGAGTCGAGCAGCGGCGTCCAGGTCTTCGAGGACTCCTGCCAGCGATAGGCACCGCCGATGTCCGTGCGGGCGTACGCCAGGTTCTTCTCCTTGCGGTTGAAGACGATGCCCGGCAC
The DNA here is from genome assembly GCF_040606035.1 of Streptomyces sp. NPDC005483. Lineage (NCBI taxonomy): Bacteria > Bacillati > Actinomycetota > Actinomycetes > Kitasatosporales > Streptomycetaceae > Streptomyces > Streptomyces sp. NPDC005483. Next base: position 9,758 of record NZ_JBEXEA010000015.1, on the reverse strand, counting down.
GAAACCACCGCCGTCGATCCGGGCGTTCTTCCAGGTGTACGTGTCGGCGGCGAGCGAGACCTTCGCGGTGCCGTCGGCCGCCAGTGCGGGCGGGGTGCCGGCGAGCAGCCCGGCCGCGAGCGCGAGCACGGCCGTGAGGATGCGGGTTCTTCGCACGGGGGGAGTCCTTTCCGGAAAGGGGAGAGTGGGGGAGAGTAAGCGCTTTCCGTCAGGTGTGAGAGTTGCCGGGCGGCCCCCAGTGCGGGAGGAGGCCGCCCGGCGAGTCGGCCCCGCCGTCAGGTGGCGGGACCTATACGCGGAGCCTTTCGAGCGGCTCCGGAGAAGGAACGGTGCCTGGTGCGCCCCTTCAGGGGCGCGGGACTGCATCCATGTGCGGCTCCGCCGCGCGGGCGCGACCAGCCACAACGGACCCGCAGTCGACAACGGTCCAACCCGCGGAGCGCCCGGCGGGGGCTGCTATTCAAGAAGCTCCGCGTACGACCCCATGGCCAGGGCGATGTCCGCCTGGGCCCAGAACCGGTGATACGTGAACGACGGCACCGCGCCGCCGGCCAGGTACGTCTGGATCTTCGACCAGGCGGGGTCGTTCTTGTAGAACGACCGGAGGGATTCGAACGTCGACGACGAGTTGATCGCGTCCCCGTTCGGCATGGTCCCGGTCCACCCGCTCGGCACGTACACCGAGTCGTCGAAGCGGTTGTAGTCCGCGCGCGACTCGGGCACCGCGATCCCCAGGCTGTCCTGGTAGTTGTTCCACATGCCGTCCAGCAGTGACTTGGCCGTGGAGGCGGCCTGGGTGTCACCGCTGCGGTCCGCGTAGTACGTCAGGGTCTTGGCGTACGCGGCGGTCACCCCGACGTCGTTGGTGTAGTCGGCGACGGTGACGTGAAGTCCGCTGTTGGCACCGGGACTTGACGCGTTCCAGGTGTCGGGCTGGCCCGACCACTGCAGCGTCGACGGGATCTGGTAGGTGCCGTCCGGGTTGATCGTGGTCTTGGACAGCGCCCACTTGACCCACTTGTCGAGGACGGCCTTGGCCTGTGCGTTCCCCGTCTGCTGGTAGTACTCGGCCACCCGCTCCATCGACCACGTCTGGAAGCCGAACCACTGGTTGGACGGCGGGTCGTGGTAGACGGGCTGCTGGTCGTAGTACATGCCGTAGAAGGTCGACGTACCGGCCGGGGGAGTGGCGTAACGGCCCGCCCAGCTGTTGGTCGCCCCGCCCGCGATGGCGCCCTCGCTGGACTGCAGCCAGCGGTAGAACTCCAGCTGCCGGCCGAGTGAGGTGTTCCAGTCCGCCGCGCCCGTCGCCGACTTGGGCTTCAGGTCGGCGTAGGAGCTCAGCGCGTACGCGGCCATCGGGTTCTGGTAGCCGCCGTGCACATGGCTGGAGCCGATGCGCCAGGCCCAGCCCGCCGAGGTGTCGGTCGCGCCGCCCCAGGCGTAGTACCAGGAGAGCAGGTAGCTGGAGGCGTCCTTGCCGGTTCCGGCCGCGCAGGTGGAGGGACCGACACAGTTGCCGATCTTCTTGAAGTACTTGTCGTACATGGCGTAGCGCAGATAGTCGCCCATCTTCGCGGCCTTGCCCACGGTCGCGGAGACGTCGGAGCCCTTGCCCTGCTCGTTCGCCCACTTGTCGGCCCAGTACGCGGCCTGCACCGCGCGCGCGTCGGCGTCCGGGGCGTTGGTGAACTTCCACTGCTTGGCGTAGGAGGCGTCACCGGTGAACAGGTCCAGGTAGCCGTTCTTGCCGCCGTACTTGAACTGGTCGCAGGTCGGCTGCGGCACCGTCTCCCACACCGACTCCTGCGCGCCGCGCTGGAAGGTGTTGATGTACGACGGTCCGGTGTCCGTCGGTCCCGCCTCGCACTTGCCGGGCGAGTTGCCGTAGCCGTAGACGTTGTCGACGTCCTGGAGCCAGTGCATGCCGTAGACGTCGTCCGTGCCGTACGCGCTCTTCAGCTCACCGGCGATCGGGTCCGAGCCGACGGACACCGACGAGTCGAGCTTCGCCGGGTACTCGTTCGGGGTGTCCAGCTCGGGCGCGTAGGTGGCCGGCTTGGAAGCGTTGTAGAAGGAGTTGGTCGGCTGGTCGGCGTGCGTGGGGATCATGTACTTCTCCATGATGTCCCAGGCCCCGTTGAACTTGGACCAGTCGCCCGTCACCTTGCCGTACATGGCCTGGAGCCACAGGAGGTAGCTGTACGCCTCCGACGTGGTCTCGTGGCCCTGGTCCGGCGCCTCGACGATCAGTGTCTCGACCGAGTGGTAGGGGATGCCCTCGGGGGAGAAGTAGCCGTTCGCCGGGTTGGTGATCTTGCCGTACAGATCCAGGAAGCGGGCGTTGTACGTGCCCGTCGCCGCGATCTGGGTGACCGTCACCGAGGCCTTGGCGAGGCCGGTCGCCGTCGACTCGAAGGTCGCCGCGCCGGTGCCGGAGGCGTTGCCGGTGATGGTCACCGTCTGGGCGGTGTTCCAGTTCGACGGGGTGAAGGTCAGCGAGGCCCCACCGGTCACCGAAAGGCCCGAGTTGCCGCTTGTGCGGGCCGTCGTGACGGTCACGTTGGCCGAGGGCTGCGTCGACAGCTTCACGGTGTACGTGCCCGTCTTGCCCTGCTGGACGGCCAGTTGGGTGGCCGAGGCGACGACCGCGGGACCCGAGGCGACCGTGACGCCGACCGGAGTCGACTCACCGGACGCGCCGAGGCTGTCGTACGCCTTCGCGAGCAGCGAATGACTGCCCACGGTCAAGCTTGAGACCGAGAGCGAGTACGGCGATGTCGTGTCGGTGCCGAGCAGCGTGGTGTTGTCGTAGAACTCCACCTTGCTGATGGTCGCGTTGTCCGCGGCCGCCGCTGTCGCCGCGAGCGGGACCGCGTCGCCCTGGGTGTAGACCGCGCCCGCGGCCGGGCTGGTCAGCACGGTGATCGGCGGCTGGTGGGCGCCGGTGCAACTGGTCCCGTTGACCGCGAAGTTGGTCGGGGCCGCGTTGCTGCCGCTGTAGGTGAACTGCGCGCCGGTGGTGACGGCGGCGCCCGCGGCGATGTTCGCGTTGTAGGTGGCGTTCTTGACCGTGACCGTCTGGCCGGACTGGGACCACGTGCCGTTCCAGCCGTTGCTCAGCTTCTGGTTGCCGGCGTAGCCGTACGTCAGGGTCCAGCCGTTGATGGCGTCCGTGCCGCGGTTGGTGATCGTCAGATCCGCGGTGAAACCGGAGCCCCAGTCATTGGTCTTGTAGTCGACACTGCACTGAACTGCCGCTGCCTGTGCGGGAGTTGAAGCCGCACTCAGCATCGCGAACGGCAGTGCCATGGCCGCCACGACAGCGGTCCACAATCGCCGGACGGTCCGGCGTCTCCTGGTGGGGGGCATTGCTGGTTCCTCCTTGTGCGGCTCGGAGAAGTCAAGGCTTGAACCAGTGGGAGCGCTCCCATAGTGGAGACGAGGGTTCAAGGGGTCAAGGTGCTTGAAGAGTCGAAATGATTCGACGGACGGGGTGCCGGAAAATCAAGTGACCCCTCTGTTCTTTGCTGTCACTTGGCGCTACCTTCCTTGACACCAGTGGGAGCGATTCCATCAGTCGACGCGTCCGTCACGGCGCGCTGATCTGCAAGGAGTCGCTCATGCGACACCCCCCGCGTTCAGTACTTTTAGCCGTTGCCGGCGCCGTCGCCCTCATCGGGTCCGTGACGGTGCCGGTGGTCACGGCGTCCGGCGCCGCCCCCGCCTGCTCGGTGGAGTACTCCGTCACCAGCCAGTGGGACAGCGGCTTCCAGGGCACTGTGAAGATCACCAACAACACTGCCGCCGTGAGCAGTTGGAGCCTCGCCTTCGACTTCGCCGGCGGTCAGAAGCTCACCCAGGGCTGGAACGCCAAATGGTCCCAGTCCGGTACGACGGTCACCGCGGCCAACGAGAGCTACAACGGCTCCCTGGCCACCGGAGCGAGCGTCAGCGCCGGATTCATCGCGTCCAGGTCCGCGAGCAACCCCGTACCGACGTCCTTCAAGCTCAACGGCACGGTCTGCAACACGGACAGCGCACCCACACCGGACCCCACGGACCCTCCGTCGGGCCCCGGTGACGGCACACCTCCCGTCCTCCGGGTCTCCGGCAACAAGCTCGTGGACGCCGACGGCGCCACCCGTCGGCTGCTCGGCGTCAACCGGTCCGGTGGCGAGTTCATGTGCGTCCAGGGCCGCGGCATCTTCGACGGCCCGGTCGACGACGCCTCCGTCAAGGCGATCGCCGACTGGAAGGCCAACACGGTCCGCATCCCTCTCAACGAGGAGTGCTGGCTCGGCCTGTCCAACATCAACCCGGCCTACGCCGGGACGAACTACATCAACGCCGTCAAGGACCTGGTCGCCAAGGTCAAGGCGCACGGCATGACACCCGTGGTCGAACTGCACTGGACCTACGGGCAGTACACCGGCAACTCCGCCGGCTGCTCCGACGTGCACGCCAGCTGCCAGAAGCCGATGCCCGACATGCAGTACACGCCCTCCTTCTGGGCGTCGGTGGCCAACACCTTCAAGAGCGATCGCAGCGTCGTCTTCGACCTGTTCAACGAGCCCTACCCGGACCGCGCCACCTCCACGACCACCCAGGCGTGGCAGTGCTGGCGGGACGGCGGCACCTGCCCGGGCATCGGGTACGAGGTCGCCGGCATGCAGGACCTCGTCGACAGCGTCCGGGGCACCGGCGCGACCAACGTGATCCTGGCCGGCGGTATCGCCTGGTCCAACGACCTGAGCCAGTGGCTGACCTACAAACCCACCGACCCGGCGGGCAATCTCGCCGCCGCATGGCACGTGTACAACTTCAACACCTGCGCCAACGAGAGCTGCTGGAACTCCACGCTCGCCCCGGTGGCCGCACAGGTTCCCCTCGTGGCAGGGGAGATCGGCGAGAACACCTGCGCGCACGGATTCATCGACCAGGTCATGAAGTGGTTCGACGACCGCGGCCTGTCGTATCTGGGCTGGACCTGGAACACCTGGGACTGCTCCTCCGGACCGTCCCTGATCAGCGGCTACGACGGCACACCCACAGCGTTCGGCACCGGGCTGCGTGACCATCTGCGTGCCCTGAACGGATAGCACCCGCTCTACGCACAGCACCCGCTCGACGGACAACACCCGCGAACGAGAAGGAAACCCGCACTCATGAGTCGTACGAGAACAGCGCTCCTCGCTGCCCTGGCGCTCGTCGCCGGGGCCTCCGGGACCGCGCTCGCCGTGGCCCCGGCGGAGGCAGGCATCGCCGCCGTCCCCTGCACCGTGGACTACAAGGTGCAGAACCAGTGGGACACCGGCTTCACCACCGCCGTCACCATCACCAACAACAGCGCGGCCAAGTCGAGTTGGTCGCTGAAGTGGTCGTACGCCGGGAACCAGAAGGTCACCAACTTCTGGAACTCCAAGATCAGCCAGAGCGGGACGGCCGTCACCGCCGCCAACGAGAGCTACAACGGCACGCTCGCCACCGGCGGTTCGGTCAGCTTCGGCTTCCAGGGCACCTACAGCGGCACCAACGCCCTGCCGACCACCTTCACCCTCGACGGGGTGACCTGCAACGTCGACGGCGGCACCGGTCCCACGGACCCGCCGGACCCCGGGACCGGCAGCCGGGTGGACAACCCGTACGCCGGCGCCAAGGTGTACGTGAACCCGGAGTGGTCCGCGAAGGCCGCCGCCGAGCCGGGCGGCAGCCGGATCTCCAACCAGCCCACCGGCGTGTGGCTCGACCGGATCGCCGCCATCAACGGCGTCAACGGCGGGATGGGGCTGCGCGCCCACCTCGACAAGGCCCTGGAGCAGAAGGGCAGCGGCCAGCTCGTCGTCCAGCTGGTCATCTACAACCTGCCCGGCCGTGACTGCGCCGCGCTCGCCTCCAACGGCGAACTCGGCCCGACGGAGATCGACAAGTACAAGACGCAGTACATCGACCCGATCGCGGCGATCCTCGCCGACCCCAAGTACGCCTCGCTGAGGATCGTCAACACGATCGAGATCGACTCGCTGCCCAACCTCGTCACCAACGTCTCGCCGCGGGCCACCGCCACCGCCAACTGCGACACCATGAAGGCCAACGGCAACTACATCAAGGGCGTCGGCTACGCGCTGAACAAGCTCGGTGACGCCCCCAACGTCTACAACTACGTGGACGCCGGACACCACGGCTGGATCGGCTGGGACGACAACTTCTCGGCGACCGTCCAGACCATCAAGCAGGCGGCGACCGCCGAGGGCGCCACCGTCAACGACGTGCAGGGCTTCATCACCAACACCGCCAACTACAGCGCCCTGAAGGAGCAGTACTTCACCATCAACGACTCCGTGGCCGGCAAGTCCGTGCGCGAGTCGAAGTGGGTGGACTGGAACCGGTACACCGACGAACTCTCCTTCGCGCAGGCCTTCCGCCAGGAGGCGGTGAACCAGGGCTTCGCCTCGGGCGTCGGCATGCTGATCGACACCTCCCGCAACGGCTGGGGCGGCTCCGCCCGGCCCACCGGGCCCGGTGCCACCACGGACGTGGACACCTACGTCAACGGCGGCCGGATCGACCGGCGTATCCACGTCGGCAACTGGTGCAACCAGGCGGGGGCCGGTCTCGGTGAGCGTCCGCAGGCCAGTCCGGCGGCCGGGATCGACGCCTACGTGTGGATCAAGCCTCCGGGTGAGTCCGACGGGTCCAGCTCCGCGATCGCGAACGACGAGGGCAAGGGCTTCGACCGGATGTGCGACCCGACGTACACCGGCAACCCGCGCAACAACAACAACATGTCCGGTGCGCTGCCGAACGCCCCGCTGTCGGGGCACTGGTTCTCGGCGCAGTTCCAGGAGCTCATGAAGAACGCGTACCCGGCGCTCTGAGTGGATGCGGGAGGCTGTGCGATGTCGGCCGCGGGTTTGTTGTGGCTGGTCGCGCAGTTCCCCGCGCCTCCAAAAAACCGGAGTTCAGTCAGTTCTCCCTGGCCAGGCCCCGGCGTATCGCGAACTCCACCGCTGAGTAGTTGCCGTCGGAGCGGTTCAACTCGTACTGCTCCGTCGGCAGCAGCGGAGGCTGTGCCATGAAGCGGGGCCTCGTGCCGTGGTGGGGCTGGGCCGCGTGGACCAGGAAGGGGTGACAGAGGTAGACGTCCCCGGGACTTCCGGTGGCGTGGGCGAGGGGGCGGTGGGCCGAGGCCTCGTCCACCTTCGGGCCCAACTCCAGGAAGGAAGCACCCTGTTCACCGTACGGCTCCAGGACCGAGGGCACATCGAGAGGGGAGCCGACGCGGATACGGGTGGGGGCATCCTGCTCGGTGACCTCGCTGAACAGGAACAGCATCAGCAGGGCGCGGTCCCTGGAGCGCAGGTGGTTGGTGTGGTAGATGCCGGCGGGCGCGTCCTCGGGGGAGGTAGCTGGGGTCCCTTCCGTGCCCTCTCTTTGTGCGTCGTCGGGCTCCTCCATGTGCGGAAACCGCAACGGGAAACTGCCCAGCGAGTAGCGGGACTGCCAGCGGTTCTCGCCCACCAGCAGGTCGAAGGCCCCATGCAGCACCGGTGAGTTCACGGCCGCCGCGAACGGGCCCTGCGCCATGTCGGCCACCCAGACCACGGGGTCCTTCCAGGAGGCCGGGTCCTCGCGGTCGTAGCCCGTCTCCCGCCACAGCAGCGAGCCGCAGTGCTGGGCGACGCGGGGCGGGAAGGCACCCTCGATCCTCACGAACCCCTCTTCGAGGAAGCGCTCCACCAGTTCGTCGTCCATGGGGTCATCGTGGGAGAGCGGCAGGAGCGCACGCATCTCATTTTCTTTGCGTCCGCCACGCCGTGTTTTTTGCCGTCGCGGCAACCTCGCCGGCCTCTTCGCGGTGCGTCGGCGCACGCTGGCCGCATCCCGAGGAGAGGCTGGCAGCATGGCGCACGATCACGACTCCCACGGTCACCACCACCACGACGACACCGACATCGACTGGTCCGAGATGGCCGAGCACCTGGAGACCCAGGCGGAACTGTTCACGCCCCTGTACGAACGGGCCCTGGCCTGGCTCGGGCACAAGCAGACCGAGCCGGGGCTGATCGTCGACGCGGGCAGTGGGCCCGGGGTGCTGTCCTGTCTGCTCGCCGAGGCGTTCCCGGGGGCCCGGGTGGTCGCCGCCGATGGGGCCGAGCCGTTGCTGGAGCGGGCGCGGGCCCGGGCCGAGCGACTCGGTGTCGCGGACCGCTTCGGGACCCTGTCCGGTGAACTGCCCGGAGTCCTGGATGACTTGGACTACCCCGTCGACCTCCTCTGGGCCAGCCGGAGCCTGCACCATCTGGGCGACCAGCGGGCCGGGATCGCCGCTTTCGCCTCGCGGCTGGCGCGGGGTGGCACGCTGGCGTTGATGGAGGGCGGACTGCCCGCCCGCTTTCTGCCCCGCGACATCGGGATCGGGCGGCCGGGGCTCCAGGCACGGGTCGACGCGCTGGAGGAGGAGTGGTTCGCACGCATGCGCGCGGATCTGCCCGACTCCGTCTCCGAGGTCGAGGACTGGCCCGCGCTGATGGCCGCTGCCGGGCTGCGGCACACCGGCACGCGGAGCTTCCTGCTGGACCTACCGGCGCCGACGACTGATCGGGCGCGTGCGTACATCGCCGCGTCACTGGGGCGGCTGCGCGATGTGTTCGCGGAGCAGCTGGACTCGGCCGACCGCGAAACGCTCGACCGGCTCCTCGACCCCGAGGACGCGGTGAGTGTGCATCGGCGGCCGGATGTCTTCGTGCTGGCGGTGCACACGGTTCACACCGCGGCGCGGACCGGCTGACGCGCGCCTCCGGACGGACCCCGTGCGTCGTTTCCTCTCCGCCGACCATCGGCGGACCCGTGGCACTTGACTTGGAGAACGCTTCAACTGATGTACTCCCTGGCGTTCGGAAAGTGACTGAGGAACACAGGGGGAAGCCATGTCCGACTCACCGGTCGCGCTCATCACCGGCGGCGGCAGCGGTATCGGCGCCGCGGTCGCGCGGCAACTGCTCGACGCGGGGCACCGGGTGGCCGTCACCGGGCGGGGCGAGCCGCGATTGCGGGCGTTCGCCGAGGAACTCGGCAACCCGGACGGCCTGTTGACGTTCGTCGGCAACGCCGCCGAGTACGGCGACATCAAGGCCGCCGTCGACGGCACGCTCAAGGAGTTCGGCCGGCTGGACACGGTCGTCGCCAACGCGGGCTTCGCCACCCATGACACCGTGGCCGCGGGGGACCCCGCCGGCTGGACCGAGATGGTGCTGACCAACGTGCTCGGCCCCGCCCTCCTGATCCGCGCCTCCATCGACGCGCTCAAGGAGACCCGCGGCCGGATCGTCCTGGTCGGCAGCGTCGCCGGGTTCGTCCACGGGCCCGGCAACATCTACGGGGCGACGAAGTGGGCGGTGACCGGGCTCGCCGAGAACGCCCGCCGTGAGGTCACCGAGTTCGGCGTCGGTGTCACCCTGATCGCCCCCGGCCGTGTGGAGACGCCGTTCTGGGACAGCTACGGCAGCCTTCCGCCCGGCCACCTGCTCACCGCCGACCAGATCGCCGCCTCGGTCGTGTGGGCCGTACGGCAGCCGGAGGGCGTCGACATCAACACCGTGGTCGTACGGCCGATCGGACAGCCCGTCTGACGCGCGGGCCGTACACGAAACACGACGGCCGGCGGTGAGCGTCCGGGCTCGAGGACGGACAGGCCAAGGTTGTCGTAGACGCCGCCGTCGGTGAGCAGCACGGTGTGCTGCTGGCTGTGTCCGTCG